>JAJRVO010000522.1 GCA_024277275.1 Chloroflexota bacterium | reverse complement strand
CCCGCCGCCCCGGATAACGCCGTTGAACGGTGGTTGGCTCTCAACGCGTTCAAAGCCGGCGACGAATGGCTGCCCGACGAAGTACGCCTGGTTCGTTTCAGCGCTAATCAACCCACCGTCGCCCGCCGCCTTGAAACCAACTTTGGCAACGAGCTTAAATTAGCTGCGGTCAATCTGCTCGATACGGCGCAACCCGGCCAATCCCTGCCGGTCGAATTGAACTGGCAGCCCATTGTTCAGCCGCAGACCAACTACAATCTATTTCTGCAACTTCTCAATATCAACGGCTCTCTGGTAGCTCAACACGACAGTCCCCCCAACGGCGGGTACACGCCCACCTCCGGCTGGCAAGCAGGTCAACAAATTACCAGTCGCCATGCCCTTAACCTGCCCAAAAACCTGCCTTATGGCGATTACCGGCTAATTGCAGGTCTTTACAACCCGGCCACCGGCCAGCGCCTCACCACCGATACCGGCGCTGATTTTGTAGAATTGGGAAACATCACCATTACCGGGAAAGCGGAATGAAGTTGCCAAATCCCAGCCAAAAATCAATAGTTCTGGGGCTAACGCTGCTGGCCTTCTTGCTGCGTGCCTATCGCCTGGAGGCCCAAAGCTACTGGCTTGATGAAATCTGGACCGTTTACTTTGCCAACTTCTCCTGGGCCGAGATGTGGCGTTTACTGCAAACCACAGAGGCTCATCCCCCATTTTATCACCCCTCCACCATTCCCTGGCTCCAACTGGCCGGCGACAGCGAATACGCTATGCGCTTTTACTCCCTGGTATTTGGCGTAATGGCCGTACCGCTGGCTTATCGACTGGGCAAAAGTTTGGGTGATAATCGGCTGGGGCTGATAGTCGCCCTGCTGATGTGTGTGGCCCCTTACCAAATCTGGCATTCCCAAGAAGCCCGAATGTACAGCCTGCTGACGGCCTCATCAATTATGAGTATGTGGGGTTTTGTTAACCTGTGGCAGCGCGGCGGCCGGCGATGGCAGCTTGTCTACGTGCTTGGCACGCTGTGGGCAATTGCATCGCACTATCACGGCCTCGCGCTCATCGGTATTCAGGGGCTTTTTGTGCTGCTCACCTGGCGACGCCGTTGGCGAAACTTCTTGACCTGGGCCGGCGCGCTGGTTGCAGTTTTTCTACTTTATTTACCCTGGCTCATATTCAGTTGGGATTTATTAAAAAACCGCACCAACTGGGTCGAAGAAACCACGTTGTGGAATACTTACATTCGCAGCGCCATTGCCTATAGCGTAGGAGAAGTTGTGCCGCGTCCCCAGGCCATTTATTTAACGCTGGTTTTTGTGGCGATTTATGGATTGGGCCTGATTTATGCTGCCAGTCGCCGGTGGGGAGTGTGGCGCGGCCCGGAAATGCCGGCTTTTTTGCTGGCCTATACCATTGCCCCCAACCTTGCAGCCTGGCTCTACGGCGAACTACGCGCCACCGCCTATCTTGAACGATATCTGATTGCCGTACAGGTAGGCTATTTGCTGGCCGTATCCATAGGCGTTTTGGCTGTGGCCGACGGCCTGCCCGCCCTGATTAATCGAGTAAAACACAAAACCCACTCTCCACCACTCAAACGGATGGCAACCCTGGCAGCGGTCGCCCTGCTGCTCTTGCTCGTCGGCGTCAACGGCTGGGTTCTAAACCGTCACTACTTTGACCCGCTTTATGCCAAACCCAACTGGCGCGGCCTCATCCGCACCATTGAAAATTTCGACCAGCCCGGCGACGCCATCCTCCTGACCGGCGACGGCGGCGAGAAGCTGTTTAACTACTACTACCGGGGCAACTTGCCGGTTTATTTCGATTTCAACACGCCCGTTCCCCCCCCGGATAAGGCCCGCCAACTGATTAGCGCCATTGCCAAAAACCACCGCCGAATCTGGTTCACGCCCTACGGCGCCGGCATCGACGCTGTGCTGGAAGAGTGGCTGGCTAACAACGCCTACCCGGCCTGGCACAGTTGGTTGGGGCGTAAACGTCTGGCTTTGTACAGCACGCGGCTTCCCGTTAAGCGACAAGAAATCCTTAACGCTGCTTTTGTCGACTCATCAGGCCAGGGACCAACGCTAACCCGCGTCACCCTGCCCAATGACCCCACCGCAGCCGGAGACACGCTGCCCCTAAGCCTGACCTGGCAAACCGATACCTCCCTGGCGCGCGATTATCAGCTATCCCTCCGCCTCATCAACAACCGGGGCGACACCTTTACCCAAAGCGACTGGCCCCCCCTGTCCGCCACTGGCGGCACATCAACCTGGTCCGACAACCAGCCCGTCACCGACCGCCGCAGCCTGTGGCTTCCCCCCGACACCCCCCCCGGCAGCTACCTGCTGCAACTGGTTCTTTACGACCCATCATCCGGCCAATCATTGGGACAGCCGGCAGTCATCCCCAACATCGCCATCGCCGCCGCCAAAATAACGCCGCCGCCGGACACTCTCTCCATCCCCAACCAAATTACCAATTACCAATTACCAATTACCAATTACCAATTACCAATTACCATAGTCGGCTACGCCCTCCCCCCCCAAATTCAACCCGGCCAAGAGATGTGGCTCTGGCTCTACTGGATTTTGGATTTTAGATTTAAGATTTTGGATTTTGATTCGCAGCTTGCTATCCGGCTGAGTCTAAGTAGCGGGAACGAAACCATCGCCGCCGATTACCCCCTGGCCGACGCCCTCGGCCCGCTCGACTCGTGGCAGCCGGGGCAAGTCCGCCGGGCCATCTACCACCTGCCAACCAGCCCCCGCCTAGCCGGAAAAACGGCGCAGGTTAAAGCGACTCTGCTTGCGGGTCAAAAAATTGAAGCCGAAATCTCCATTGCTCAAATCAAACTGGCAACCCGCCCCCGCCAATTCACTCCCCCCGCCATCGCCCACCCCCTAAACGCCACTTTTGGCGACCCGCCCGCTCTCACCCTTTTAGGCTACGACCTCCCCCCCCAATCCAAAATCCAAAATCCAAAATCCAAAATCGCCATAACTCTTTACTGGCAAGCCCAGGTCGAGATGAAGGTCAACTACACCGTCTTTGTCCAAATGCTAAATGACGCGGGCCAGGTTGTCGCCCAGGTTGACCTGCAACCCCAAGCCGGCGCCGCCCCCACCGTCACCTGGCTCCCCGGCGAAATCCTGACCGACCCCTACACCCTCGCCCTCCCTCCCGACCTCCCGCCCGGTGAATACCGTCTCATCGCCGGTCTCTACAACGCCGCTACCGGCGAGCGTCTACCAGTAACCTCCGGCGGTAATTTTGTAGAATTACAGCAGATTACGGTAAAATAAGAAAATACAGATGAGTTTTAAGCAAAACGAAATGACTAAGAGATTTCAAGAAAGGAGCGATTGTGACAACCATTCTAAAAATTTCGGATGAGTTGGCGCAGGAGATTTGGAACGAGGCTGAAACGTACGGATTGCCGGTAGAGGACCTTTTGAGAACAGCCATCCGACGCGAACGCACCCTGGCCAACCGTCGAAAAATCGAAGAAGAACAGACATGGTGGTTAAACCTGCCTCTGAGCAAGCGAGCCAAATATGAAGGCAAATTTGTGGCGGTTCATAACAAAACATTAGTAGACCACGACCAAAATGAAACGGCCTTGCACCAACGTATCCGGGCAAAGTATGGTAATACAGCCATATTGGTTATGCCCGCCGAGGGGCCACGCGAAATTCGCATCTTGAGTCCGCGCATGGTGCAAGAATGAAAACTGCCTACAGTAAGGATTACTTTCCACCAGCGCCAGTTTTACTGATTAGACTTGCTATACCAGAAGGTTCCCCGCAAATTGGCCCGTACCCGGCTCTGATTGATACAGGCGCAGATGGAACATTTATCCCCACCCCATTTCTTGAACAATTGAATGTACCGGCAGTCTATGCCACAAACGTTCGCTCCCATTTGGGGGAAACGTTGCAGCGAGTTTCCGTACATAAAGTCGATATTATTTTGAATGGTGTTCGGCTCCCTAACATAGAAGGGGTGAGTGATGATTGGGGAAATGAAATCATTATTGGTCGAAACGCGCTTAATAAGTTACGATTACTTTTGGACGGGCCAAAACAAACAACAAATCTAGAATAAGCAGCTTAACCTGGACGAAACTTTGAAATCCTGGTCACGCCTTGATTGGCTCATAATAATTATCTTCGCCGCGCTGGTGACACTCTTTTACTGGCGTATTCTCACCCCCAACCCGGCCGACCGCCAATCCTTCCCCCCCGGCGATTTTCACGCCCAATTCTGGGCCTTTGCCACCTTTGAGGTCCGCGAGTTGAGCCAAGGGCGGTTGCCCCTGTGGAATCCTTACACCTTTGCCGGCGCTCCCTTCTGGGCCGATGTGCAATCGGCGGTTTTCTACCCCCCCAGTTTGTTGACTGTTCTGCTATCCGCCCCGTGGGGATTTTCGCTGTTTGCCCTTGAACTCGAAGCCATAGCCCACTTCTGGCTGGCCGCCGTCTTTATGTACCTCTTCATCCGCAACCTGACCCACAGCCGAGCCGCCGCCCTCATAGCCGCCCTCACCTTCACCTTCAGCGGCTACCTGACCGGCTATCCCAGCCAGCAACTCGCCGTTTTAGAAGCCGATGTCTGGCTTCCGCTAATTCTCTTCTTCCTCCACCGGGCGTACAAAAAAATGATGAATGATGAACGCGGAACGATGAATACCAAATCAGGACAAATTCATCATTCATTGTTCATCATTCATCATTCCAGCTATATCTCTCTCATCCTTGCCGGCGTTGCTTTGGGTATGACCCTCCTCGCCGGCCACCCTCAAAGCGCCCTGATTGTTGTCTACATTAGCATTGCCTATATTCTATTTCTATGGCTAGGCACGCGCCCGCTTCCAAAAATCACGCATCACGCCAAGCAACATTTGGTTGCCCGCATCATTCATCATTCATCATTCATCATTCATCATTCACTACGTCCTCTTCTCCTCTTCCTTACCACCGGCCTGGCCCTGGCCGCCATCCAATTCATCCCCGCCGCCGAGTACACCCTCCTCTCCGTCCGCGCCGAGGGCGCATACAACAATATGTCCGGCGGCTTCCCCCTCACCGACATCATTCAAATCCTGCTCCCCGGCCAGGTGAGCCTTTACTCGCCCCTGTATGTGGGCATTGTCGGCCTGATTCTGGCTTTGTGGGTCGTGTTTACCGCGCCAAATCGACACACAACCTTCTGGGCCATCGTCGCCCTTATCACCCTCCTGATTTCCTTTGGCGGCAACACCTTCCTTTACAGCCCCCTCTACCTCTCCACCCCCGGCTTCTCCATCTTCAGAGGCCAAGAACGATGGACCTTCGCTACCGCTTTCAGCCTATCCGTGTTAGCCGGCTATGGCTTTAACCAATTACTAATTACCAATCCTCTGGATTGGCCCAATTACCAATTACCAAACATTTCAAAATCCAAAATCCAAAATCCAAAATCCCTAACCAAGTATCTCTTCCTCTTCGCCCTCTTCCTCACCTTCCTTTTCTTTTACGGCCTAAACGACACCGGCTGGACGCCCGACAGCCCCTTTTTCAACCTTCTTGGTGCATCGACCCTGCTGACCGTACTACTGGCCCTGATCTGGCTGCTGTGGAAATCCTCCCCGCATCTGCACCCGGCCATTTTTACCGCCTTCACCGCCGCCCTAATTTGTTTCGACCTGTTTAGCGTCAACTGGCAAACCAACCTTTACCCTCAACTACCGGAGTGGCACACCCAAATGCCCGCCGCCGTCGAGGCCATCAAAAAAGATGCGGCGATATCGCCCGACGAACCCTACCGTGTTTACAATGAATTTCGGCTGTACGACAACTACGGCGTCCCCTATGAAATCGAAGACCTGTGGGGAGCCAGCCCCCTCCGTCCCGACCGCTACGACAAATTCATCGCCCCGCCAATGCCCATCGAACGCACCTGGGAACTGCTCAACGTAAAATACGTCATCACCTGGCGACAAGAGTTGTTCGTTCCCTCAACCATCATCCACCAGGAACCCGCCCCCGATGGCGCTACCTACGTTCACCGCCTGAACACCGTTGGCCCCCGTGCCTGGCTAGTCACCCAAACCCAAATCGCCGACGACGCTGCCATCCTCCAAAAAATCACCGACCCCAATTTTGACCTCAAGCACATCGCCCTCCTTGAACCAGATGCCGCTCCATATCTTATCAAATACCAAATACCAATTACCAACCAATCCAGAGATTTACCCCAATCCAAAATCCAAAATCTAAAATCTAAAATCCACCTTACCACCCCCACCCCCGCCCTCCTCATCCTCAGCGAACCCTACTACCCCGGCTGGCAAGCCACCATCGACGGCCAAGCTGCTCCCCTTCTCCGCGCCAACTACGTTTTTAGGGCTGTGCCTCTTCCCGCCGGTGAGCATACGATTGAACTCATTTTTCGTCCGCTCAGTTTTACCATCGGGGCGATGATTAGTGGGGTAGCGGTGGTAGTGATCGTGGTTACGTTGATTCTATTCTATCGTCGGGGGATAAAACTAAAATAGTAGAAGTATGGTATAATGTCTTCAAATTATAACCACAAATGAAGGAAGCTATACAATGCTACATTTAAAAATTGAAGCAATCTACGAAAACGGTATTCTGCGCCCGCTTCAACCATTACTGGGTGTCACAGAACATAGCAAAGTAAAAATCACAATTGAGGCAAAAGAGGCCGAACCCCATCCACTTCTACAATTTGCCGGTATCCTCAGCGATGAGGAAGCGGCAGAACTACAGCACATGATTGAAGAAGAGTTTGAAAAGGTTGACCCCCATGCCTGGTGAAATAGCTCTGGATACGACAACAGCTATACGATATCTCAATGGAGACTCCACCGTAGTAACAAATGTTATCGCTTTGCCCACAATTATCCTTCCTCTCACCGTAGTGGGCGAACTGTTGTTTGGCGCAGAAAACTCAGCACGTTCTATGGAAAACCTCAATCGGTATCTGGAATTCATCAATGCCTGCAAAGTAGTTCCAATGGTAAGACAGACTGCCGTCACTTATTCTAAAACGCGCCATATGTTAAAGATTAAGGGGCGGCCTATCCCAGAAAACGATATTTGGATTGCAGCGCAGTGTATTGAACATAGCTGGATTCTAGCTACAAATGACCGGCATTTCACATACGTAGATGATCTCGCGATTGAACAGTGGTAATACACTCGTGCATTCTCCTTCTTCTCAATCCAAAATCCAAAATCCAAAATCCAAAATCATCTGGCCCGCCATCATCCTCATCATCCTCATCGCCTTCTTTTTCCGCTTCTACCGTCTTGCCGACCACCCTCTAGGTATTTTCTTCGACCCGGCCATCAACGGCCTTGATGCCGTCCGACTGATGCAGCGCGGCGGTCATCCCATTTTCTTCCCCGCCAACGGAGGCCGCGAACCGCTTTTTGTGTACCTTCTGATTCCATCAATCTGGCTCTTTAACACCACTCCCTTTGCCATCCGCGCCGTGACCGCTACGTTGAGCTTACTCAGTGTCCCCTTACTTTTTGCCTTTCTGTACAGGGTTACGCCGCAATATTTGCATTATCGACAAGAACGCCGGGGGGAAGAAAGCAAGATGGTCCCCCCTCCCCCCCAGCCTGCGGCGCATTTCTGGCTGGCCGCGCTTGGCAGCCTGGCTTTGGCCGTTTCTTACTGGGCCATCGTCACAGGCCGTTTGGGGCTACGGACAGAACCGGCCATATTTCTTTCCATTCCCACGTTCTGGTTCTTCCTCAAAGGCTGGAGCAATGGGCAAAAGCGTTGGTTTATTCTCTCCGGCCTGCTGATGGGGTTAATCGGCTACACCTACTCTTCCGCCCGTTTATTGCCGGTCGTTTTGGCGCTGGCTCTGCTACCAGAATTTTTACCCCCCCTTGTAAATTTACGATTTACGATTTACGATTTACGATTGTTACATCTACCAAAAATCGCAAATCGTAAATCTAAAATCCAAAATCGAATCATCCGCCTGCTCATCTTCACCCTGGCCGCAGCAATTGTCTACCTGCCAATGATGTGGTACTTATACACCCATCCGGCTCAATTTACCGCCCGCGCGTTCTCGGTGATGGTCTGGAATTTTCTCGATACGCCGGCCGATATTGCCGCTGAAATGGGGCGCAATGCCTTACGCGTGGCCGGTTTTTTCTGCTGCGCCGGTAGTCCCAACCCTCTCTTTGGCCTGCCGGAGTATCCCGGCTCTCATCCGGCCGTGGCGCCTTTTTTGCTCATCGGGCTGGTTGGCGCGTTAAAAAATTGGCGACTGCTATTTCCCCGCTTGGTAGTCCTATGGTGGTTTATTGGCCTCGTTCCCTCTATCATCACCATCGAAGCGCCCCACCCCTTGCGAATGGCTATGGCCATTGTCCCCACAGCCATCCTCATTGCGCTTGGTCCCATTTACCTGACACAGTGGCTCAAAACAAAAAGGCCCAACATCACTTCTAACCGGCTGTTGCTACTAGCAATTCCGGTTATCCTGCTCCCAATATTCAACAACTCTGCGGCCTACTTTAGCCGCTGGACCAACCTACAATCCACTCGCGGAGCTTTTGATTACGGCGCTATCGCCATCCGTGATGCGGTACTTGCATATGCTGACGAAGGCGCCCCGATTTATCTCCCCCTCTCCCGTCTAAACGACTCCACCCTTCTGTTCTACCTCAGTGGCTCCTTCCGGCGACAGGCCGCGCTTACTGCCCCCGCCGCCGAGACCTCCCTGGTTATCTCGCCGGGAAAAAACATCCGGGATACTGTCTGGGTGCGGCTGCACAATCACACGGCCACTATTCTGCCGCCCCTTACCGGCCAGGGCCAACAACTGGTACAAGCCGCCCTAACCGGCAACACCACCCCCATTCGCACCGCCGAGGGCGAACCCGTAGCCTTGCTGGCTCGACAGGCCGCCGACCCGGTTGGTTTTGTTGAACAACCCAAACACTCTCTTGAAGCCTCGTTTGGACCAGTCGACCTGATTGGAGCAAACTACCCAATGGTTATCGACCCTTTGAACGACCTGCCGGTCACGCTATTTTGGCAAGCCAACGCCCAAATGGGCAACGAGTATGACGTTCTGCTGCGGCTGGTTGACGACAATCGCCGGGTGTGGGGCAACGGCGACGGACGCCCAACCAATTGGGTCTACCCAACTACCTTTTGGCGACCGGACCTGGACAAGGTTGCCGCCCAACACACCATCACACTTGGGCCTGAACTCCCCCAACCAGGCCGGTACTGGCTGGCCTTGTCAATCTTTGACCCACCCCTAAACCGGCGCATCGCCCTGACCGCCAACCCCGACGATTCACCCGACACCCTTTTCATCGGTCCGCTCAAAGCGCCGTTACCGGCAATTACCCCGGCAGAGGCAAAACAAATAACGCCTGTCCAACCGATTACAATGGGCGAAGTGGCACAACTGGCCGGTTTTGCCGTTGATAAACCCACAATCGAGCCTGGCGAGTCGATCCAATTAAGCCTGCTCTGGCAAGCATTAACCACGCCAGAGGTCGATTACACTGTCTTTATTCATTTGCTCGACTCAAACAACAACCTTGTGGCCGGTCACGATACCCAGCCGGTAGGCGGTCGCTACCCTACCACTATTTGGACGCCCGACGAGCGTATTTTGGACAAACACACCCTATCCACGCCCGGCAATCTACCTGCCGGCCAATATCGCCTGGCAATTGGCCTTTACCACCAACCCACCGGCCAAAGACTGCCCCTACACTTCCCCAACGGGCGCGCGGATTCAGAGGGACGTTTGGTTTTGGATCAAAAAATTTTGGTGCAGTAAAAAGTGTACTTTTTGACTCCTTTTGCAGGAACTTGTTTTTAGATGATTCCTAAGGAATGGTGCATTGGACAATAGAGGCCATTACCCTGATGAAACACCCCAACAATATTGACATTTTTGGTTAGTTAACTAAGATAAAACCAGAGGGAAATTTAGGGGCTATGGGGATAGCCATTATGTCCATAGCCTTATTTACGAACCCAACGAGGGATGTTATGATTACAAAACAGGTTATCTTAAAAAAAGGGCGGGAAAAATCAGTTAAAAACCGCCATCCCTGGCTTTTCTCCGGGGCTGT
>JAJRVO010000521.1 GCA_024277275.1 Chloroflexota bacterium | reverse complement strand
TGAGTTTATTGAGTTACGCTTGTCAGCCGCAACTCATAAAACTTATAAAACTTTTCATCATTGATGGCGTACCAAAGGCTAACTATGATGATTCCTAAGCCGTTTGGCCGGTAGGTAAGGGTTCTGCTTCGTCAGCTTCGTTAAACTCGCGCCGCACAACTTCAGAAGGCCAGAAGCCTTCGGGTTTAACCAGCATCATTACTACCAGCAATCCCCCGTAAATCAACAGACGAAATTCGGCAAACTCGCGCAAAAGTTCAGGCAACTCGACCAAAACCAATGCGCCGATAACGACCCCCGGAATGCTACCCACACCGCCAATGATAACCAGACAAACGACGTTGATCGAAATAAGCAGTTGAAAACTATGGGGGAAGATAGAGCCTACCTGAGCGGCAAAAATTGCTCCGGCCAGACCGGCAAAAGCGGCGCCTGTTCCAAAAGCCAGCAATTTACTGGCAATCAGGTTGATGCCCATAGCCTGGGCCACATCCTCATCTTCTCGGATCGCCATCCAGTTCCGGCCAATACGGGCATACTGCAATCGCCAGGCAATAAAGCCGATAATGGCGCAACCAATTATGATGAGATAGTAAAAGTGGGATGGATCCTTTATGGGAATATCAAGGAACGCTATCACAGGCTTAGGGATGCTTAAAATCCCTTGCGCTCCACCCAACACAGGCCGCAGAAAGTCGGACAAAACCAAAATACGAATGATTTCAGCCAAACCCAGGGTGACAATGGCCAGATAATCGCCCCGCATCCGCAGCACAGGAATGCCCAAAAAGACTCCGGACAGGGCCGACACGCCGATAGCAAGGGGGATAGTCGCCCAAAACACGGTAAAAGAGGCTCCGGTTGGCTCGCCGGCTATAACACTGCTCAACCCCAGTTCAGTGGGAGAAGTAAACAAGCCCACTATATAAGCGCCAATTGCATAAAAGCCTACAAAACCCAGGTCCAACAATCCGGCCAGACCAATTTCAATGTTAAGCCCTAACCCCATCAAGAGAAAGAGTCCAACCAGAACCAAAATTTGGCTGATATATGAACCCACTATCTGGGGCAAGATTAGCACAAAAATAATCCCTGTGGCAATGAACACCCAGTTGAGTCCTCGCTGTTGTGGCGAAGGCAGGTTTGATATGCCCGTTTTTACTTTGCCGCTTTGCGTCACCCACAAAACATGAAGGCCGCCAAAAATCACAAAAACGGTCAGTGTCCCCAAGTTCGACAGCCCCTTTTTGCCAAATATAAAATCTGCCACGGCATCAGAAAGATCGTAACGCGCCATAATAACGGTCAGCAACTCTTCCAGCATACCCATCAATAGCACGGCAATCAAACCGGCAATGACCCAGCGGCGCAAAAGATTGGGAAGAAAATGGATTGCTGTTCCTAGCAAGCTCAAAATGGTTATAAAGCCGATGAGCAGTATCAAGCCGGTTGAACGTGACTCTTCACCAAGGATGTCGGCAAAGGTTAATATCTTGATCAGCGCCGGGGAGGCATTCACAAACATCTCGCGCATATTCAAAGGTTCAATAATAACCACCAAAAAAACGGCTATCAAACCGCCGATTAAGCCAGAAATCAGGCTGCCAACTAAAGCCGGACCAATTTTCTGCTTTAATTGCCGGGCAACAACATAGCCCATTCCCAGGCCAATGACCACCAGCAGCGCCCGCCCCATCGCCAAAACCTCAGAAATAACGTCGCGTTGGTCAAATTTTTCTACCATACCCACCAGGCAAACATACAAAATAGCAATTCCGGTGATGCCGCCAAATTGCGCTACTTTTTTCCAATCAAGTTTCATAGGAATACTCCGTACTCAGTTATCAGTGGTTAGTGGTTAGTGGTTAGTGGTTAGTGGTTAGTGGTTAGTGGTTAGTGGTTAGTGGTTAGTAACTATTGACAACTAATTACCAATTACTACTTATGCCTTCTTCTTGCTTAACTCAACGCCCATAATACCGGTAGGGCGGAAAATAAGCACCAGAACCAGCATGGTAAAAGCAATGGCATCCTTCAGTTGATAGGGGGAATCAATACCCAATCCCTCCAAAAACAAACTAGGTCCCAACGATTCAAAAATACCCAGGAACAAACCGCCAATCATTGCGCCGGGAAGGTTGCCAATCCCCCCCAACACCGCAGCGGTAAACGCTTTTAAGCCCGGGTAGAAGCCCATAAAAAAGTTAACCTGACGGAACATCAAGGCAAACATTATGCCGGCTGCTCCGGCCAGGGCGGCTCCCAGGGCAAAGGTAAAGGTGATAACCCGGTCTACGTCTATCCCCATTAGGGCAGCCACATCTTTGTCCTCGGCCACAGCCCGCATAGCCTTACCCATTTTAGTATGCTGAACAAGGTTATATAGCCCAACCATCAGCAAAACTGACGAGACTATCACCACAAACTGGCTGCGTAAAATGGGGATAGTTGCTTCGGCGGTAGCGGCAATTTCTTGCTCTGCCGCCACTTCCGGAGTTATGGGAATAGCGGCGTTGACAATAGAAACGAACGCATTATGCAAGAACGGAACGATGAGATAGGCAATCAGAAATAAGACTGCCCCGGTTAATACAAAGGGGGACCAGCTTAATTTGGGGTAACTTAAAAAAACCTTTTTTAAATAGCGATACACGGGAATAAGCCCCACGCTTCCCAAACCGCCAACAACCACTATAGCCACAAAGAGTAACAGGTTGCTAGCGGTCATATCGCCCTTAAAAACTGTGAAAGTGGGATAGGCTTCAACGCCGGAACCATAAAATCCCCGAAAGGTGTACTGTAAAAAGAAGGACGCTCCAATAGCGGTAATCAGAGGAATCAGCCGGGGGGCGCGTCTTAAAGGTCTATAAGCTATCCGCTCAAGGGCTACGGCCACAACAGTAGAGGTAGCCATTGACACAAGCATGATGATGAGCAGGGACACGAATGGGTAGCTCTCCCAAAAAGAAGGGATTTCCTTAGAGGGGGATTCGGCCAGAGCGCGAGCCACAAAAAAGGCGGTAAAAGCGCCGCTCATATAAACTTCGCCGTGGGCAAAGTTAATCATGAACAAAATGCCGTAAACCAGTGTATATCCCAGGGCAATCAAGGCATAAATGCTACCCTGGGCCAGGCCAAATATAAAGAAGTCCAGCCACTGCTCTCCGCTATATTTTGGCACGGCCAACGAAGAAATTGTGCCGCCGATGACAATAAAGACAATGGTAATTTTAAAGAAAAGTATCCAGCCATCAACAATGGTGAACCGCTTAAACATATCATAAGCGGTCATCAGGCCAACAGGTATACCAATAAATAAGCCCGTACCCAAGCCGCCCATAAAAGAGCCAAGCACTACATCCAGGTTAAAACCCGCCCCAAACAGTGTTCCGCCGCTCACCAACACGGCATTGACAATACCACTCAACACCCCAATCGCCACGCCGGCAACATACCACTGCAACCGTGGCGCCCCCTCCTCATCTTTGAAGGTTCGCAAAAAATGTCCAGCGCCCAGTGATAGAGCAATATAAAAAATCAAATTGGTAAAAAGCTGCATATCCCATACTCCTCAGGGCAGGTTGACTGCTTTATTCCTTAAAAATAATATTTCACTGATAGTTGGTTAAATGTCAGTAAAATTGCGGGGACACATAAATGTGACGTGCGATTATAACATGTAACTAAATGAGGGTCAATTACTCAAAAATACATAGCGCGGCAAGCCGCAAATTAACAATGAGCAATTAACAATGAACAAATAATTCTCGCGGATAACGCAAATGTTGCGAGGTAATACTATATTGTATACATATTGGGCAACTGCACCTCAATTCTTTCAACGGGGAGCGTATTTGTTATCCTGCAATTCTACTCTATCATGCATGATAATCAGTAACAAAATCAGGAGGAAATAGAATGGGTTGGCTTTTGGGTTGGATTATATTTGGCGGGTTGGTCGGCTGGCTGGCCGGGCAATTAACCAAAGGACGCGGCTTTGGCTGTATGGGAAACGTGATACTGGGCATAATTGGCGCCGTGATTGGCGGTTGGTTATTTAGCCTGATTGGGTTTAGGGTAGGCGGGCCAATTGGCAGCTTTATCACCGCCCTGGTTGGGGCCGTTGTGCTGATTAGTATTGCCCAAATGGTAAACAAAAAGTGACATTATTGGCTTTCGGGTGTGGCTTAAGGCCGCGCCCCAATGGGGGTTAAGGTGGGGGTGGGGGCGACAGTTGGTTTTTCTTCCTCTGCTTCCGTTGTAGCCTCAGACTTAGTTGAGGCGGGCGCATCCGCAAGGCCATAAGACGCGCCGTCAATTTCAACGGCATACTCCAGCGGCAGCACCTGCACCCAAGTGTTGCCCGGTTTAAGCGGCATAGGCTGGCCGTTATCAAAGGTAAACAGCGGCGTTTCGTTGCCATTGGTTTCCCAGTTACCCCTGGCCATTCTGCCGTCTCGCAGTACCCACGCCTTTCCCTTACCGTTGACAATAATGCGGATTGACGTCGCCCCATTAGTATCCTCTACAATATCCGTAGCCTGATGGTCGGCAAAGTAGATTATGACGTTAGCAGCCGCAATTTGACCGCCGTTAAAATCCATCAGAGCCTCATCGGTGACAAAACGCAGATATTTGCCGCTATCAGAGTCATACGCCCAGCGGGTGGCGCTGGTTAGCTCCGGGTAGGGTATGGCGACTTCTTTAGCATCGCTGACGGTCTCCTGCGGCAGGGCCGTTAAATCCGGCTGCTCGCTAAAGAAAAAGCCGCGCAGTTTTACCTCGCTTTCCAGCCCTTCCTCGGCCATATAATCCCGCGCCGCCGTAGCATCGACAGCCAGGCGAGTTTGCCAGCCCTCGTTGGGCCGATAAAAGTAGGGTTGTGGGGCAAAAAACTCATCCAGATTAACAATGTCAATCTGGGAGAGTTGCCAGCGCACGCCGTCGGAGCCGCCGGAGTTAGCCAGCGCGCCCTGATATTGGGGCGTCAATTGCGTACTGATGAGCCGGGCCGAGCGGATAGGAGCAATCATCTCCGGATCTTGGCTAAGATAGATAGCCGTAAAGCGCGTCACCCACCACTCTACAATTTCCTCATAAACCACATCGGCCTCACTCAAGGCTACCTGGGGCCGAGCGCCAGGGTCGTTGCCCACCCGCACCATCAACGGGCGTCGCAAGAGTACAGCCGGGTCATCCACCTTCAA
Organism: Chloroflexota bacterium; assembly: GCA_024277275.1. Classification (GTDB taxonomy): domain Bacteria; phylum Chloroflexota; class Anaerolineae; order 4572-78; family J111; genus JAJRVO01. Next base: position 5,089 of record JAJRVO010000521.1, on the reverse strand, counting down.
CCCGGTGAGCGGATTCACATCGGGGGGGCGGTCGACAGGAGAAGAGAGGACAACCGTTGTCCCCTGCACTTCATCTGATTGCGGCTCATCCGTTGGCTGAGGCGCAGCCTGGCTAACGCCACTCCCAACCGTGGCCGCCTGGGTGGGTTTTGCTTCGGGTTTGACGCTTTGAGCGTTTATAGCCTCAGGCGTGGATGCCTCGGCTGTTATTGGGGCTTCGGTGGCAAAAGCCACTACTTCCAACTTGGGGGTAGGGTTACGAGGCGCTTGCGGCGTCTCTTGGTTAGCGCAGGCGGTTATCGCTAAAAGAACAATACTAAATATGGCTAGAAATGGGTAGCGAGTGATATATTTTGACAAGCAGCGCATAGTTGCCTCCGGCAGCAAATTCTGGGGGCTATTATACATTGACTGGGTTGAGCGACCAAACCTGATTTCTGTCTAATTGAATAAGGCATAACCTTACCTGCAAATTTCATCTTGCTCAATGTTTCACTTTGTTTTATGATAAAAAAGATTTAGAAATACAAATGGGGAATGAGAATAAGGAGAATAGAGAATGAAACCATGGCGACCACTGATTAGCACCGGTCTACTGCTAATCCTCTTACTGACCCCACCGGCAGTACACGCCTGCGAACCTTGCATTGAAATACTCGGCCTGGAAGACACAGCCACGCAGGCTGAACTGATTATCATCGGTCAAAAAGTGGCCGAGGCTCCGCACACAAGCGAGCACAACGGCCCGGATTGGATTACGGTCCGGGTTGTCGAAATCCTCAAAGGGCAGATTGAGCAGGGGCAAATACAGGTAAACAGTTGGGACGGGATGTGCGCTTACGGGATAGTGGCCGATGAGGGCGAAAGTTACGTGATGTTCCTTGAGCAAAGAAACGGCCAGTACGACGCGGTGAATATTGGCTGTGCGGTCACGGCTTTGCCGGTTAAAGATGATGCAGTTGAGACTGAGGAGCAGGTCATATCCATTGATGACCTGGTAGCAAAATTGGGGCCGGGAGCATCGAGGGTTAAGGTCAGCTATGAAGCAACTGAAGAGGGCGACCCCGTTCAAACTGGTAACATTCTGCCTGTATGGGTGGGCGTGTTTATCCTGGTTGTCATCGCTCTGTTGAGTTTGAGAATAAAGAGCAAGCGTCCGCTGACGTAAACCTTCCCCTTTCTCGTTCCCAAACTGGAGTTTGGGAACGAGAATAAACGAGGCAAAAGACCGCAGAGGTCTTGAAGACCTCTGCGGTTTGTCAGCTACGTTTGCCCCAACACCTTGCCCGGATTCAAAATGCCGTTAGGGTCAAGCAAGGCCTTGAGGTCGCGCATCAACTTCATTGCTATGGGGCCGTGTTCCTGCTCCATATACTTTTGTTTGCCCAGGCCGACTCCGTGCTCGCCGGTTGAGGTGCCGCCCAAAGCCAGGGATTGTTGCACAATGTGGCTGTTTATCTGCTCGGTTTTAGCCCTGGCTTCGGCGTCATCGGCGGGAAAGAAGATGGCGGTGTGCATGTTGCCATCGCCGGCATGACCCAAAATGTAGCCCCGCAGGTTCAACTCCTCCATGATGTCGTCCGTCGCAGCCACCAGCACGGGATATTGAGAAATCGGCACGGCGGCATCGGTTAGCAAGTAAGCTTGGTTGGGATGGTGTCGAACCATAACCTCAAAGGCCCGGTGTCGAGCCTGCCACAGCCGGTTACGCGCCTCGCGGCCAACGCCGGCCTGAAAATGCCGGCAGGCGCTCTCATTGCAAATGTTCTCAACCATCGATAATTCTTCGTTCAAAGCGGCTTCGCTGGCCCCGTTGAACTCCATAAACAGATTCGGCGCGATAACCAAATCAATACCTTCCTCGGTGTTCATCAGCGTCACGGTTTTGGTATCCAGTAACTCCAGCGCCGCCGGTCCCAACCCGGACCCGATGATGCCAAAAACCGCCTCCGCCGCATCGTTGACGGTGGGAAAGGCCGCCGTGACCGCGCTAAAATGTTCCGGCAGCGGGTCCAACTTCAACGTGGCCTCGGTCACAATGCCCAACGTCCCCTCCGACCCAATAAACAGGTGGGTCAAATCATAACCGGCAGACTGCTTGATTGAGCGAGAGCCGGTGCGAATAACCTCGCCGTTGGCTAACACCACTTCCAGGGCCAGCACATTATCTTTGGTGGCCCCGTACTTTACGGTGCGAATCCCGGCGGCATTATTGGCGACCATGCCCCCGATACTGGCATTGGCTCCAGGGTCGGGCGCAAAAAAGAGGCCATAACGCGCCAGAGACTCATTCATATCTTTGTACAGGATGCCGGGCTGGACCGTGACCTGGAAATCGTTTTGGTGAACTTTCAAAATTTGGTTCATGTCCCGAAAATCCAGGACTATGCCGCCATGCACGGGGATGGGATTGCCCTCTATACTGGTTCCCGCGCCCCAGGCCACTACCGGCGCCCCAACCTGGTTGGCGTGGCGCATAATGGCGCTGACTTCGGCTGTTGTTTGCGGCCAGACCACCACATCGGGCAGGCGGCCCGGGTGAGCAGATTGGTCGCGGGCGTGCTGGTCCCGGTCGGACTCTGTGGCAGAGACGCGCTCCGGGCCAACAATGGCTTGTAACGCCTGGATAGTGGCGTCAAGTTCAAAACTACCTTGGGGATTTTGAATTGTTGTCATAATGTTTTCTCCTTTTTTTACTATCCAAAATGCGACAGTACTTCCGGGTCGCCGGCCAGGATGTTTTGCAACGCGGCAATCAATTTATCGATGTCGGCCTCGGTGTTGTAAAAGCCGGTTGAGATACGCAGGCTGTAGGGCTGCCCAATAAAACGCAGCACAATGTTATCTTCGGCCAGTTTGGTCATCACGCGAGCAGGGTCGTAGTCGTCTAAATTGAAGGAGAGTAGCCCGGCGTGGGGGCCGGGAGGGGTGATGACGGTCACGCCGGCCAACTGTTCCAGCTTTTGGCGGGCGTACTGGGCCAGGCGAGCAATACGAGCGTGAATCCACTCCCAGCCAATAGCCTCGTCCAACCAGGTCAAATTAGCGACCATCGCCGCAATACCCGGCCTGTAAATGGTAGCCACCTCGTAACGACGCGCATCCGGGGCGGGCATATAGTTGCCGCTCAGGTCGTATATCCCCCGGTCATCCATAGATTGATAGCCGACAAAGGTCGGGGACAGCAGATTCAGGTGGTCTTTACGGACATACAAGGCTCCTGTACTCTCCGGACCGCACAACCACTTTTGGCCCGGCATCGCGTAAAAGTCGACTCCGCCGGCGGGCAAATCCAGCGGAACGGCGCCCACCGCCTGGGCCGCGTCGACCAGGCTCAACACGTAGTGGCGATGCCCCATCGCTACAATCTCTTCCATAGGCAACCTCACGCTGGTATTCCAGGCCACGTGCGAGAAAGCCAGCAGCCGGGTACGGGGCGTGATGGCGGCTTCAAACCGGGCCACAATTTCTTCCGGCGAGGCGTCCGTTGGAATTTCAACCACTTTGACCGCCACCCCCTGCCGCTGGCGCAAAATGTAGAGCGGGAATAAGCCGCCCGGATGTTCCAGGTCGGTGGTGATAACCTCGTCGCCGGGCTGCCAGTTTAAACCGTGAGCCACAATGTTCATGCCATCGGACGTGTGGTGGGTCAGGGCAATCTCCTCCGGGGTAGCCTTGACCAATTTGGCAAAGGCCCGGCGCAATCTAACGGTTGTTTTTTTGAACGACAGGTAGCCGCTTATACTGGCTCGACCTTCGGTTAGTTCCTGCTGGCTGCTTTGCTGCAAAGCCCCGTGCGTAATTGTCGATAAAGGCCCAACCGACCCGGCATTCAGATAGACTGAGTTTTGGACGGCGGGCATCGAGTCCCGAATTAAGTTGATTTTTTCTGTGTCGGTCATTTAACTATTTTCTCCTGATTTGATAGATAGAGAGGATTCGGTAATTTAACGTAGCCGTTAAAAAGGACGAATGACGGGCGACGGTGGGCGAATGAAACGATAGAACAGGGTTTTTGTCGTTCGTCCATCGTCTTTCGTCCGGTTGCACAAAATAACCTAAACAATTACCGAATCATCTTGGATATTAATTTAAACTTGACTACTCCACCTCTACCGTTGCCCCGGCAATCATCACCGGAAGGTTGGGCACAGCGTCATAATAACCCAAGAAACGAGTAATTTCCTCCGCCTGGTACGGCCGCAGGTTTTCGGCCCAACGGTAGCCAATTGATTGGTAAAGCAGCTCTGCGGTCACAGTGAAGGGGCCTGCGGCGTCCGCTACATCAATTTCATATTTGACCGCGTCGCTGCCGCCCACAAAATTCTCATCATTCGCAGCCAGACCGTAAACGGCAATGTTATCCGTGGCCTTGCTTTTGTCAAAGCCCGGCGGAAGCAAGCGATTATCCTTGATATATCCCGCGCCCCGCAGCAAGATAGTTGTCACCTCTCCCGCCGTGTTGTGGGTAATTCCTTCGTAAATCTGCACCTGGTCCGACTCGGTAATTGTTGGGTAGTGAGGTTCGTAAAGCGACGGGTCGGCGTCGTTGTCGTTGCCAACAATGGAGCCGTCGGCATTGAAGCCGCCCGACTCGAAGACCGTCTGACCGGCGGCATCCTGCACGGTCAGGTGCAGCCAAACCCGGCGAGAGGGAAATCCGGTGGGAAGCTTGTGTCCGGCCCGGCTATTAACCACAACGTTGGCCGTTAATTGCGACCCTGATAAGGCCACATCTTCCAGGGCAACTGTGGCCGCATCGTTTTGAAGTTGCGCTGTTGTGCTTTCAATAGTCGCCGAGAATTGCCCGCTTGAAGCCGTTACGCCCATCTCAGGCCCAAACTGCCGTAATATAGAAAGCACATAAACATTGCCGCCCACAAAAACGTGCCGGCGGGTTCCTCTGCGCGGCTTATCCCAGATAGTAGACAGCGCCACTTCCCCCTGTACCTCCGGCATATGGCAATCCTGACAAGAAGCAGAGTCCTTAAAGTCGCTATTGAGCCACTCAAAGTACGCCATCTGTTCCGGGAACTCGCCGGCTATCTCGCCTGTGGCAGCGTCAACGGTTGGAGTAGACAAGGTATGG
>JAJRVO010000520.1 GCA_024277275.1 Chloroflexota bacterium | reverse complement strand
GTTAAGCAGCGGGCTGCGGAACTATCTACAATGCTGGAAACAGCCAAAGCAGTTTCATCGACGCTTGATCTGGAAGAAGTATTAACGCTCATCGCCGAACAGATGGCAATAGTGATTGGCGTAACCAGTTGCACGCTCTCTAGATGGGATCAAGCAGCCGATACAGTTGTGACCTGGATTGAATGGCGACGAAAGTGGTCGAAATCCATCGCCCAACCGGGCGTTACCTATGCGCTAAATGATTTTCCCGCTACCAGGGCTGTACTGGAGCAATGCCAACCTCTTGCCATTTTGCTCACAGACCCCAACAGCGACCCATCCGAGATAGCTCTGATGGAACAGATGGGGGCAAGCAGCCTGCTCCTGCTACCCCTGGCTACCGGTGATCGGGTTATTGGCCTGGCCGAATTAGAGGAAGAGGAGTATGAGCGGGCATTCACCCCGGCGGAAATTCGTCTGTGCCAGGCATTAACCGACCAGGCCGCAGTTGCCATTGAGAATGCCCAACTTTATGTTGAAACGCAACAACGCCTAAAAGAGCAAACCGCTCTCCAAGAAGCAAGCGCTGTTATCTCCTCGACGCTTGATCTTGAAATTGTGTTGAGTCGCATTGCTGAACAGATGGGCCAGACTGTAGACGTCACCAGCGCTTATATTTGTAGTTATCAACCAGATAAATATTTCTCTACGGTACTGGCCGAATATATCGGCCCCCAGGCTTGTGCCACAGAACAAGAAACAGACCTGGGCGTTACCTATGATGAAGCTGGTCACGATGAATTTCTGGAGGCTATGTTGAGTGGACAGATCTGGATTGACCAACTGGATAACCCCAACTTACCTGCCTTCAAACGGGGCCATATGCAACAATACGGAGCTAAAACAGCGTTGTACATTCCGTTGCGGGTTAGGGGTAAGACTATTGCCTATGCCGAACTCTGGGAAAGCCGGCGGCGACGAGAATTTTCGGCTGAAGAAGTGGCGCTGTGCCAGAGCATTGCTCAACAAGCGGCTATTGCCATTGAGAATGCCCGGCTCTACAAACAGGCCAAGCAAGAGCTTACCGAGCGCAAACGGGCAGAGGAGGCTCTACAAAGAAGCGAGCAAAAATACCGTACTCTGATCGAACGAATGAATGAGGGAGTGTTACAAGCAGATGGCGATGACGTTATTCAGTTTGTCAATAACAGATTCTGTGAAATGGTTGGTTATTCCCAAAAAGAACTTCTTGGCAAGGTTGCTTACAAATTGCTGCTGAGAGAAGCGGATTGGGATATTGCAATGGAAAAGAATTGCCTGCGCGAACAAGGCGTCTCTGATCGATACGAAATTCAAATAAGGCAAAAGTCGGGAGAGACAATCTGGGTTCATCTTAGCGGCACGCCAATTGTAGATGCAAATGGCAAGGTTATTGGTTCCGTAACAATTCACACGGATATCACCAAAGCAAGCAAGCGGAAGATATTAAAACCAAACTGGAAGAGCAACTTCGGCAAGCGCAGAAGATGGAAGCTATTGGCACTTTGGCCGGTGGTATTGCTCATGATTTTAACAATATGCTAACTGCAATTATGGGGTATGCCGATCTATCGCTGGCGGCGTTATCCTCTGACAATCCAATATATCAAGATATTGAGGATATTCAAAGGATTGCCCAGCGGGCCGCCGACCTCACCGGCCAATTACTGGCTTTTGCCCGCAGGCAAATGATTGCGCCCTCAATTATTAATCTTAATGATCTAATTCTGGATATGGGTAAGATGCTCCGCCGTCTAATTGGCGCAAACATTGAATTGGCAATTTTACCCGCCCCGGACTTGGGACAAGTTAAAGCGGACCCTAATCAGATTGAACAGATTATAATTAATCTGGTTATTAATGCACGCGACGCCATATCTGATAATGGAAAGTTGATCATTGAAACCGCTAACGTTACGTTAAACCATGCCTATGCCCAACAGCATACCGAGGTTATCCCCGGCGAGTATGTTATGCTGGCCGTTAGCGACAACGGGCTAGGGATATCCGAGGAAGTCAAAGAGCGCATTTTTGAGCCTTTTTTCACCACAAAAGAGGTTGGCCAAGGAACGGGTTTAGGTTTAGCTACCTGTTTTGGTATTGCCAAGCAAAGCGACGGGCATATTGAAGTTTATAGCGAGGTAGGGCATGGCACAACTGTTAAAGTTTACTTGCCGCGTCTCCCGGAAACCGTTAGATTTGGGCCCAGACCTGATGTGGCGGACAAATCCCCATCGGGCCGGGAGACTATTCTTTTGGTTGAAGATGAGTCGTCGGTTAGATATTTGGCTGGCCGTACATTGCGTCACTGGGGGTACACAGTATTTGAAGCCGCAAATGGCAGCGAAGCCCTCCTTGTAGTCGATGAGCAAATAGAGCAAGAGATTGACCTGCTGGTAACAGATGTGGTTATGCCCCAAATGGGAGGCAAAAAATTGGCCGACCAGATGAGAATCAAATACCCAAACATCAAGACATTATTCATGTCTGGTTATACAGACAAGGTATTGATAGATATACTGGAACCCGGAACTGTTTTTATGCAAAAACCCTTTCTGCCAGACAATTTGGCGCACAAGGTTCGCGAGGTATTAGATACCTAAACCGATTTGCGATTTTGGATTTTGGATTTACGATTGGTCAGAATAACCAACCTAAAATCACAAATCATATATTAACGTTAAAAATCGACGATTGCTTGTCGATGAGAATGTCTAAGGCGCTATAGCCGTCATTACAGTATTACCTCGCAACATTTGCGTTATCCGCGAGAATCATTTGTTCATTGTTAATTGCTCATTGTTAATTTGCGGCTTGCCGCGCTATGAATTACGAATTATGGATGTAGAAGTGTCAATCTAACTTGAACCATACTATAATTTCAATATGCAAATACTGCCGCATAACTCCAAAATACCCCGCAAAAAGCTGTGGATTCTCTTGCTCCTGGGCATTGGCATTGTGGCTACAATCCTTTTAGCCGCCGGACTGTCCCAGCTTGAGCTTCGCCCAGGCCGGCCCTTTCCGCTGGCCGGTATTTTGCAAATGCTGCGGAACACAACTATGTTCCTGTCTAACCTTTCGCTTCCTGTTGATGTGATACGCATGCTGATTGCCTGTATTTGGATACTCCTGTTTATTTCGATTATCGGCTTCATTGTTTCACCCGAAGTGCGAAAGAATGTCTTTAAGCGAACAATCATCTATTTAATTTGGATTCTCCTCATTTACGGCCTGGCGACAACAATTAATCCCTACCTGCCGCGTTTTGGACAGGAAGAATCGGAGACATCCGGGGCGACCCTATTTGACGCTACAGATTCTACCGAAGCTCTGCCGGCGACCCCGGATTTCATCGTCAATCCGCCGCAATGGTTTGTTGTTGGCGTCAGTGCGTTCCTCGTCGCGCTGCTGTTAGGGATTATCTGGTTTTTCTGGCATCTGTTTTCTGCCGGAGAAAAGGAGACTCCGCTGGAACTGCTAAGCAAGGAAGCTCAGCAGGCGTTGACAGGTCTACAAGCCGGGCAAGATTTAAAAGACACCATCATGCGCTGTTACTTTGAAATGAGTCAAATCTTAAGCCAACAGCAAAACCTTCACCGCCGCAGCGGCATGACCCCCCGCGAATTTGAACGCTATTTGGCCGAGAGCGGTCTGCATATTGAGCGCATCCAACGCCTGACCCGTCTCTTTGAAGATGTGCGCTACGGCGGCAAACCATCCGGCCGTCGCCAGGAACAAGAAGCCATTGCCTGTCTCACAACCATTGTGCAAACCTATGGCCGGTCGTCGTGAAAAACCGTTTATTGCCGTTGGGCCTGATTTTGCTTTTGGCCGCGCTATTAGCCCCGGTTTTTAGAAACTTTGTGCGCGAAGTCATTGTGATTCCGCTGTTGTACGTTTTTTGGATAGGCCGCTTCATTTTCGAGGCCATACCCCAGGTGTGGCTGTGGAGCGCATGTTTTGCCGTTTTTTTGATGATTTTGGGAATCGGGCTGCTAGGCAAACAGAAAGTCAAACCAAAAACCCTCCTGCCCGTAGAGGCCAATGAAGGGCGGGTTTTAGGGTGGGCAAAATTGATTCGCCGGGCAGAACAGGATGATTACTTTAAATGGCGACTGGCCCAGCATCTTCAAAAAGTGACCCTGAACGCAATTGCCCACCATCAGGGGCAATCGCTAAAGCAGACCAGGCAGCAACTACGACAAGGAAAGTTAGATATGCCCCCGGAGTTGCAAGCCTATTTTCAAGCCAGTTTACAATCCCTGGGACACCTCCCTCCCCCAAAACGCTTTTTTAACACAAAAACCACCACCCCGCTTGACCTCGACCCGATGCAAGTTGTTCAATTCCTGGAAGATTTAAATTCTGATTGAGAGAGAAATTGGAGTCCAAAGCGAAGCTTTGATCAAAATGGGACTTTGATTCAAAGTTTCGCTAACGCTACACTTTGGACTCCAGTTGCCTCTATCTTATACGAGGAGACGCTATGAGCCTTGAACCGACCAATGTAGCCGGCGTAGGAAACCGGGTTATACAAGAAGTAGAGCGAGCCATTGTAGGCAAACGGGCGCTGTTAGAAACAATGATGGCCGCTATACTTGTCGGCGGGCATATACTGCTGGAAGATTTTCCCGGTCTGGCCAAAACCCTCATCGCCAAAAGCTTTGCCGCCGCCCTGGGGCTTGAGTTCAAGCGCATTCAATTTACGCCCGACCTCCTGCCAGGCGACATCACCGGCAGCTACATTTACGACCGCGCCCAGAGTCGCTTCGAGTTGCGTCCCGGTCCCATCTTTGCCAACATTATTCTGGCCGATGAAATCAACCGGGCCTCGCCCAAAACGCAATCGGCGCTGCTGGATGCTATGCAAGAGCGGCAGGTAACTTTGGAAGGCCAAACAATGCCCCTGCCAAAACCCTTTCTGGTTATCGCCACCCAAAACCCCATTGAGTACGAGGGCACTTTCCCCCTGCCTGAGGCTCAGCTTGACCG
>JAJRVO010000519.1 GCA_024277275.1 Chloroflexota bacterium | reverse complement strand
CAATTGTGGGCATTTCAGAGCAGAATTTCCAGAATGATAGAATTTTGATTCGTTAATTCTGCCAATTCTGCTCTTACGCCGGCAAAAATCAGTCCGACTGAGTGATTATCGGTGGCACAGTTTCCAAAACGGGAATTGCTATTGTTATAGGTTGTTATGTGTTAAAGCTGTGAACATTACTTATTATCTTTATCGACTCGGCGGGCTTATTGTTCCAAAAATTCCGCCCGTTGCAGGTTATGCTATCTGCCGTTTCATCGGCGGAATACTTTACCAATTCAATAAACAGAGCCGGACCAATATTCAAGCAAATTTACGGCGAATCCTGGGGCCGCAAGCTTCTGAAATCAAGATTAAACATTGCAGCAGGCTGACTTTTAATTATATTCTCTATAACTACTTTGACTTGTTCAGGTTGCCTGCGCTTGATGATAAAACGGTGGACCAACTGGTTACAGTTAAAGGTTGGGAAAATGTAGAAGCGGCGCTTACGGCAGGGCAAGGCATTGTGATGACGTCGGCTCACCTGGGCAATATTGAGGTGGTGCTTTATGCCATGTTATTGCGCGGCCTGGATATCACCATTCCGGTTGAGCGAGTCACGCCGCCTGAACTCTTTGAGTATATTTCGGCCTTGCGCTCTAGCAAAGGGTTAAAGTTAATCCCTGTAGATAGTTCTCTGATTGATTTGGTGCGCACGCTTAAGCATGGAGGCGTAGCCGGTTTGGCCGGAGATAGAGATATCACAGACAGCGGCCACGTAGCCAACTTTTTTGGCCATCCGGCCCATTTACCAGACGGTCACGTCCGGCTGGCTTTAAGAACCGGCGCGCCATTGGTGGTGGGGTTTAGTCGTCGTAATCCAAACCATACCTACCAAGCTTACTTTTTGCCTCCATTTTACCCGCCAACAACAGGCACAAAAGAGGAACAACTGGCAGCCGGTATGAAGTTTGTCCTTGACGAAATGGAAAAGGCTATTCGTCAAACTCCTGAACAGTGGGCAGTTACCGTATCAATTTGGGAAGACAATTGATGGGGATCTGATATGAAAATTGCTTTAGTATCACCCTACGATTTTCCCTACCCGGGCGGCGTTACAGAACATATCATTGCTCTGGCAAATGGGATACGGCAGCAAGGGCACGAGGTCCATATTTTGGCCGCTTGCTCAGGATATCAGGGCGAGGTTTTTCCAAACACCCGGGTTGTTACTCATAAAGTAGCGGCCATCCCTATTGGCGGCGCTGTGGCTCGGGTAGGTTTATCTCCCCTAAGCTATATCAGAATAAAAAAAATATTGCGGCAAGAACTGTTCGATGTAATTCATTTACAGGAGCCGCTAACGCCAAGTATTACATGGTGGGTACTGATGCAAGCCCGCGCTTTGCCCGGCACAGTTACCATTGGTACATTTCATGCCTACCATGAACAACCAAACTGGCTTTACAAGCGCGGACGACCCGTTTTTGGTAGATTTTTTACCAAGCTCAACAGCCTGATTGCCGTTTCTGAGGCAGCTCGCCATTTTGCCTACCAGATGTTTCCGGGAGATTATCGTATCATTCCCAATGGCGTCGATTTGAACAGGTTTGGCAAAACCAATCAAAAAGCATTGCCCTTTAAACCTGATCCAAATAAAAAGTTAACTGTATTGTTTGTGGGACGGTTAGATAAACGTAAAGGTTTTTCAAATTTACTTGACGCCTTTATTAAAATCAAACCAAATTATCCCCAGCTTCAATTGCAGGTCATAGGTCCATTTGAGCCAAAAGATTGTCAACCTTATCAAAAAATAGCCCAAGCCCATAGCGTAACGGATATTGAATTTGTGGGTTATGTTTCTTCGGAACAACTGCCCGGCTTTTATCATAACGCCGACATCTTCTGCGCCCCGTCTCTTGGTTATGAGAGCTTTGGGATTGTTTTGTTAGAAGCAATGGCCGCCGGGCTACCTGTTGTTGCTTCTGATATTGCCGGCTACCGCGCTGTGATTGCAGATGGACAGGAAGGATTATTAGCGCCGCCGGGACAACCGAAAGCGTTGGCCCGCGCTTTACGCCAGTTGTTAGACCAACCTTGCCAGCGCCTTGAAATGGGCCAACGCGGCCGCTTAAAGGCCAGTCAATACAGTTGGGATTGTATTGTAGATAAAACTTTAGAAGTATATACTGACACTATTGAACGCAAAATAAAAATGCCAATTAATTTTTTTTACCGCCAATCCAAAAACAACTCAAATGGCCGCACACAACGGAGGCACGCCAATTATGTTCAGCGAAGTCGTACGCAAGTATAGCCGCAGGTTTTTAGAACCTCTGGCCCGGTTTATTAGCGCCACCGGTGTGTCGCCAAATGTAATTACTGTAACAGGTTTTCTTTTGATGGTTATTGTGGCTTTTGTTTTAGCCTGGGGACACCTGTTTTGGGGAGGAGTGTTGATTACAGCCTTCGCCCTGTTTGACGGCATAGACGGCGCCCTGGCCCGGACAATGGGACGCACCTCCCGCTTTGGCGCTTTTCTTGACTCCACCCTGGATCGCTTATCTGAAGCGGTTATTTTTTTGGGACTGTTCATCTACTTTATTGGGCAAAACCAACAGTTTGAGCTAATCCTTATTTATGCCACGGTTGTCGGCTCGCTGATGGTAAGCTACGCCCGCGCCCGCGCCGAAGGCATCGGCGTGCCGCTTAAAGACGGCCTTTTTACCCGCTTTGAGCGCATCTTTCTGCTGGTGGTTGGCCTGCTTTTTAACCAGCTCACCGTGGTTTTGTGGATACTGGCTATTTTCTCTAACCTTACCGCTGTGCAGCGTATGTACCTGGTTTGGTGCATCACCGGGGGTGAGGAAGGCGGCTAATCCATTTTGGATTTTCGATTGCCGATTTTGGATTTTTCGTTTCCCTGCTTCCAATTCACCTCCGATCTTGGACTTAAACTGCGGGTTTTGGTCACATCCTCTTTTCGCTCTTAATAGAACAGAGACACTCAAATGAATCCTGCGGAGCAAAAATTCAAAATCCAAAATCTAAAATCTAAAATCGATTGGGTTGCTGTTGAAGAAGAAGCGGCTAATTTATTGAGTCGCTACATTCAATTTGACACCACAAATCCCCCCGGCAACGAGTTACCCGCCATAGAGTTTTTGGCCGACACGCTCCGCCGGCGCGACTTCGCCCCCCAAATTATTCGCTCTGCCCCAAACCGGGCTAACCTCATTGTCCGTTTAAAGGGACAGGCTGAAACAACCGCCCCGCCTTGCCTGCTCTATGCCCACGCCGACGTTGTTCCGGCCGATTCGGCTGACTGGTCGGAGCCTCCGTTTGGCGGGTGCATTAAAGACGGCTTTGTTTGGGGGCGGGGGGCGCTGGATGATAAAGGGTTGGGCATAATTTTTTTGCAGGCATTAACGCTTCTCAAGCAATTTTGCCCGCCTTTAAATCGAGACATTATTTTATTAATTGCCGCCGACGAGGAAGTATCGGGGCGTTACGGCGCGGCCTGGCTGCTGGACCATCACCCCGACTTAATTAAAGCGGAATACATGTGGGACGAAGGAGGCGTGGGGCTGCAAAAAACCGATGACGCGCTTTACCAAATTGCCGTCGCAGAAAAAATCTCGCTGACGATTAAACTGGTAGCTCACGGAACACCGGGCCATGCGTCCATTCAAAACAGAGACAACGCTCAAGACCGGCTGGTTCAGGCTTTGTATCGCCTTAAACGGTGGGTTCACCCCACGCGCCTCACCGAACCTGTTATCCAGATGTTGCAGGCCCTGGCCCCCGCCCAACCCTTTCCGCTGGCTGCCCTCTTTGCTCATGCCGACAAGCCCCTGCTGTGGCCCTTGCTTCAACCTCGATTGAAAAACAACCCCATTTTTTCATCGCTCATCTGCAACACCGTCAATTTAACGATGCTCAGTGGAGGAAAGGCCGGCAACGTTATCCCCGCTCGCGCCGAAGCAACATTGGATGCCCGTCTCTTGCCCGACGAGGACCCGGCGCTCTTTTTAACCGCCCTACGCTCCATCATTGGCGACCCAAAAATCTCGGTGGGGGTTGAGGATTTGCCGCCACCCCAGGTATCCACTTCCCCGGACGCGCATTTTTTCCGCGCCTTAAGCAAAACTCTGCAATCTCTTGGTTCACCCGGACAAGTTATACCCTACTTAACCCCCGGCGCCACCGATTCCCGTTTCTTTAGAGTCGCCGGGATGAAAGCCTACGGATTTATGCCAATGTTGTTAGACAACACAGAGTTAAGCCGCATTCACGGCATCGACGAGCGGGTTTCAATTGCCAATTTACGTTGGGGAATTAGGGTGGTGTTTGAAACGTTGCAACGGTTATCAGACCCTAACCTGGACAAGCCAGAACCAAACAGACGGGAAGTAAGAAGTAGGGAGTAGGAAGTAGGGGAAAAATCCTTACTCCTTACTGCCTACTCCCTACTCCCCGATTTTACAAAATTTTCTTGCCCAAAAGACAAGGATTCAACTGCTAAGGTACTAAAGGTTTTGAAAACCTTTAGGGTCTCTGATAGAGGACCTCAAAAAATCATTACTCCCACTGAAAACAAAAATCCGTAGGCCAGTTCTAACCGAGCCGTTCCCGCCAGGGCTTG
>JAJRVO010000518.1 GCA_024277275.1 Chloroflexota bacterium | reverse complement strand
GCATAATAGCGGCAAAAGGATTATTTTTGACCATTTCGTTTGAACTTTAAAATGCCCCCTGAATCCTGGGCAATATATAGAAACCCTTGTTTGTCTAATGTGACCCCTTCCTGCTCGTCGCCGGGAAGCCTGACAAACCTCAAAATATCTCCACTCTTGGTGATTTCCATGAGTAAGTTGGCAGTGTCGCTAATGACAAACAGGGTGTTGCTCGCCGGGTTATAGTAAAGACCGGACAGGTCGATAACATCCAGGGGAAAAAATCCGATGATCTTGGCAGGTAGCTTCTCAGCCGTATTGTCTTTGAGAGGCAGCTCAACCTGAAAGATAACGGATGAGTCTTTTTTGCCGCCTATCCTCCAACCCTGGCTGGCAAGATAAAAAGTTCCGCCCTCCTGGTGGCTTGAGTCCGGCACAAATGTAATACCCTCAACCCGGTCCTTACTTGGTTTCACCAGCCTTTTCCCTTCAAAAACGTAATTGGAAATGAATACTCGAAGCGCTTTGAAATTGTGGGGGTCAATTTCGACAATTTTCCCGGCGCCTTCAATTGAAATATAGAGCAGGCCGCTTGAAGGGTCAACCGTAATGCCCTCAAAGTCGGCGTCGCCAAGCCACGCCTGTTTCAACAGTTTGCCGTTTGGCTTGATTTCACCCACGTCCCCTTCATCGCCCACCACAAAAAGTGTCCCTCGTTGGGGGTGAAACACAATGCCGGAAGGTTCGTCAAAATCGACCCAGGTCATATTATCCACTATCTCAAATTGGAAGGGGAGATTATCAATCTCAATGGGCTGCTCTACAATAGGAGCGCCAGAATCAACAACCGGCTCTACAATGGGAGTCACAGATTCAACGGACTGCTCTGCAACAGGCGTATCAGGCTCAACAGGTGGCTCTGCAATAGGGGTGTCCGGTTCAACAGGCTGCTCTGGCGTATCAGGCTCAATAGGCTGCTCTGGAGGCGTATCAGGCTCAATAGGCTGCTCTGCAACAGGAGCGTCAGGCTCAATGGACTGTTTAGAAAAAATGGCGCATCCTGTGAGCGCGATCAAAAACAGAATGAGCGCCATGCGCGACAACGTGGTGTTTGGTTTGGGCATAGTTATATGTTCTCAGTAGATACCATCATGATTGTAAACAAAAGCGGCGGTATTGTCTAGGGGATAAGGCAGTACTTTTTGTGCTGCTTCTCAAAAGGTCAAGAAGCGAGGGGGGCTTCAATGTCCAAAATCACCTGTGTGCAGGCCGAATCGAGCCAATAGAAATGAGGTTAGGCTCTTGAAAGGCAAGCCAAAACAGTTTAAGCGATCTAATAAAAAGACTCCACTGAAAAAAGGTGTAGCCAAATAGAACATAAGAGCTAGAGTTTTGGGCAAACCAGGACTCAACAGAATATGTAGAGTGGGATGAGGCTGAGGCGGCAATTCTTCCAAAATTGAAGCCGACGACAAAATCTATCTTGTTGCGTTTGCCTGTGCCGATGCTGAACGAAATAAGGTTGTTGGCTAACAAACGAGATGTGCCGTATCAATCGTTGATAAAGATATTTCTGAAAGAGCGGATAGATCAGGAATTGAGACGAGCGGGGAAAAAGGCAGCATAAATCGTTCCATTTCTCCAACTATACCCCGTCGTCAGTTGGACGCTTCAGCATCAGCGCCGTGCGTTCAACTTCAAGCACCACCGTGCCGTCCTGATTGCGCCCAATGTGGCGAAAACGCACAATCCCCCTATCTGGTTTGGATTTGGATTCTCGCTTGCTGAGGACTTCTGTTTCTACGTACAACGTGTCGCCATGAAACATTGGGTGCGGGTGGTTAACGCTCTCGTAGCCAAAATTAGCCACCAGGGTTCCCTGGGTTAAATCGGGCACGGTTATGCCAACGGCCAGACCCAGGGTAAAGATGCCATTAACAATACGTTGCCCAAACTGTGTCATACTGGCAAAATCCTCATTGGTGTGCAGAGGTTGGGGGTTCATGGTCAGGGTCGAAAATAAAACGTTGTCCATCTCGGTAATGGTTCGACCCAGGCTGTGTTTCAACACCGCGCCAACTTCCAGTTCTTCAAAGTATTTTCCGGCCATAAAGCGCTCCTATGAAACCAATGAACAATTAACAATGAGCAATGAACAAAAATCACCCCTGCACCGCTGCACCCTTGCACCCCTGCTGTTGGGTTTCATCAGGTGCGTGTGAAGCCCCGCTTCATAGAACTCATAGAACTCATAAAACTCACCCAACTCACAAAACTCTATGCTTCAAGCTCTACCAACACCTGCCCGCGCTCTACCACCTGTCCGGCGGTGCAGTGAACTTTACGCACCTGCCCCGCGTACGGCGCCGAGATACGCAGCTCCATCTTCATTGCCTCAAGCAGCACCAGGGTTTGACCGCGTTCTACATGGTCGCCTTCGGCTACCTGCACGTCCAAAACCAGGCCGGGCATACTGGCCTCAAGACCGCCTGACCCGGCCCCGGCTGCCGCCCCCGGCCCCCGGCGTCGCCGTTGCGCTTCGGGGCGTTTTAATACCCACGTTTCTCCGGCCATAGCCACATAGCGACGCCGGTTATTGTGGGCAACGTAGGCTTGCAACCGCCGTCCGTCCAACTCAAGGCTCAGTTGCCCGTTTACCAACTGCTTGGCGGCAACATTGTATGTCTTGTCGCCCACCGTCACCAGAAAACGGTCGCCATCACGCTCAACGGTGATGGTTTTGATGTCTTCCCCAATTTGGTAGTTGTATTCGGTCTTCATTTTTAACCCCCCACCCTAAACCGGGGCAACTGTTGCCAGGGGCTATATGGGTCGCCGCCTGCTGTCTCTGCGGATAAGGCGGCGTTGTGCCGGGTGTTTGTTTCTGATAGTATCTCCGATAACGCCGTTGCTATCAGGGCCAGGTCGGGCGGAGTATGGGAACCCGGTTGCCAATCGGAAAAATGTCGATTCACAAAATCGGTGGTTGTATCGCCCTGATGAAATGCCGGGTGATTAATGACATCGCGCAAAAAGGGAATATTTGTGGTGACGCCTAAAATGACGTACTGCTTTAACGCCCGGTCCATCTTTTGTACGGCATCTTGTCGACTCTCGCCCAGCACAATCAATTTGGCAATCATAGGGTCGTAATGGACGGTTATCTCGTCGCCGGTGACAATACCGGCATCCACGCGCACGCCTGGTCCCTCCGGCTCCACAACCCGCAGCGCCGGGCCGATATCGGGTAAAAAGTTATTGGCCGGGTCTTCGGCGTAAATACGACACTCGATGGCATGACCGCGCTGCGAAAGCTCTGCCTGATTAACCGGCAAAGGCTTGCCCGCGGCCACGCGAAGCTGCCACTTGACCAAATCTGTCCCTGTCACCAACTCGGTAATTGGATGCTCCACCTGCAAGCGGGTATTCATCTCTAAAAAGTAGAAGTTGCGCTTGTCATCGACCAGAAATTCAATAGTTCCGGCATTGACATACTTTACGGCCTGGGCCGCAGCCACCGCCGCCTGTCCCATCTTTTGGCGCAGGTCGTCATCCAACAACGGCGACGGCGTTTCCTCGACAATTTTCTGGTGGCGGCGCTGCACAGAACACTCCCGCTCAAACAGATGCACCACGTTGCCCAGGCTGTCGCCAAAAATCTGAAACTCAATGTGGCGGGGATTGGCGACATATTTTTCAAGGTAGATGTGGTCGTTGCCAAAGGCGTTCAACGCCTCGCGCCGGGCGGATTGCAGTGCGTCCGGCAACGCCGCCGCCGTGTCGACAACGCGCATCCCCTTGCCGCCGCCACCGGCGGTTGCTTTGACCAGCAACGGATAACCAACCGACTCGGCTGCCGCTATCAGGTCTTCATCGGCGTCGCTTTCTTGATAGCCGGGCACTATGGGCACTCCAGCCGCCTGCATTGCGATTCGAGAAGCGATTTTTGAACCCATTGTGCGCATCGCTTCGGGGCCGGGGCCAATAAAGGTCAAACCGGCCTTGTGTACGGCCTCGACAAAATCAGCGTTTTCCGATAAAAAGCCGTAACCCGGATGAATGGCGTCGCAATTTAGTTGCCGGGCCACCTTCAAAATGTGGTCGCCGCGCAGGTAGGATTCGGTTGGGGCGGGGGGGCCAATCAGCACAACTTCATCGGCCAGCAGCGCGTGCAACGCAGAAGCATCCGCTTCAGAGTAGACGGCTACCGTAGAGATGCCCATCTCTTGACAGGCTCTAATAATGCGTATGGCGATTTCGCCTCGGTTGGCGATGAGAATTTTTTGGAACATGGTAGAAGCGGGGAGTAAGAAGTAGGGAGTAGG
>JAJRVO010000517.1 GCA_024277275.1 Chloroflexota bacterium | reverse complement strand
GTTGAAGCGGTTCGTCTGGCCAAGCGATTACAGCCGGATGTCATTACAATGGACATCTATATGCCAGAAATGGATGGCTTTGAAGCCACGCGCCAGATTATGGCCGAAATTCCACGACCTATTGTTATGGTTAGCGCCGGTTTAGATAACAACGAGCGCGACCTAACCTTTAATGCCCTAAAAGCCGGCGCATTGTCAGTAATGAGCAAACCAACAATGCTAGACCCGCCGGAAGTCCACGAGTCTCTGGCAACTCAGGTAAAACTGATGTCAGAAGTAAAGGTGGTGCGGCATTGGGATAGAAGACCAAAACAAACCAGGCAGCCCGAATCTTTAACCAAACAGCCGGTTGTTAAACGAGACCAAAAATCAAAAATTCAACTTGTGGTTGTTGCTTCATCAACAGGAGGGCCAGGTATACTGGCCGAGATTTTAGGCAAACTCCCGGCTAATTTTTCGGCGCCCATTTTGATTGTGCAACATATTACGCCCGGTTTTGGACAAGGGTTGGCTGCGTGGCTCAACCAACAAACACCGCTTGAGGTTCGGTTAGCTCAACACGCTGATGAGCCTCAAGCCGGCCAGATACTCATTGCGCCGGATGGTCATCATATGGTGATAAACAGCATAGGCTTAATTGCGTTGACTAAAGAAGCTCCGCAACATGGCCTTCGCCCTGCGGCCAATTACCTGTTTAATTCAGTGGCTCGGGTATACGGCGCAACGGCCATTGGCGTTATTTTAAGTGGAATGGGCAGCGATGGAGCCGAAGGCTTGCTGGCTATGCATCAAACCGGCGCGCATACCATTGCCCAAGATGAGGCTACCTGCGTGGTTTTTGGTATGCCGGCGGTAGCCATTGAGCTAGGAGCGGCTGAACAAGTGTTACCGTCCGGCAAAATTGCAGGCGCAATAACCGCATTAGTATGATAGTTTAAGGAGCAGGCTAATGACACAATTACAAAAGCGTCAGAAGCCCGATAAAGTTGTTCAATTTAAAGCTAAAGATGACGAGAACATAACCTTACCTCTCTCCTTTCCTGAGATCAAAAGCATTAAGCGGCGACAACAGGCAATGCAAACCAGTAGGTTGGATCAAATTTTTGCCTCTCGGAGCTACCTGGCAATCATTGAAACCGTAATGGCCATTATTGATCAAGAAGCCGATACGATGAAGGCTTTGTCCGACATTTTGCCCTACGCACTGGCAGTTAGCGAGGTTGAAGTGGGCGCTTTGTTGGTGAGTAATGAGAACATAAATGCTCACCCAGGTACAACCAAACTAACTTTAGTGGCAAAACAAGAACTACCAGATGAGATTGTTGAAGAACTAACTACAGGTGAACTAGGGACTCAATTATTAGTAGGCCGGCAGTTGTGGATTGAACCTAAATCTTTGGCAACTGATAATGAACGGGCGCTATTGGGTCAATCTAAATTACAGTATATCTTTGGGTTGCCCCTTAAATTTGATGAGAACATATTAGGGGCTGTGATTGTAGGCACACGTAATAAAGAGAGCTTGCTACGCCAAGAACTTCGTCGACGCCTGGCTATGTTGGCCCAAATATTAACACTGTTTTTGGATAATAAACGCCTGAGAAACAAGGGTCAAGACCCGGTGCAAGAGGCAGCCTCTCAACCCGATTCTACTACGCAGCAGATAGATGAGCTAGAGCAACTGTTAGCCGCCGTTATGTCTGCCGAGGAAGAAGTTGTTAGCCAAAACACCGACTTGGGAATGCTCAATGCTCTCTCAAACGAAGTCGGCAAAACCTTGCAACTTAACGTAATCCTCCAAACAGCTATTAAACAGACTCGGACCACCCTTAATGCCGAGGTTGGTTGGTGTTATCTCTTTAATGAAGGAGCCCTGACCTTGTGTGAACACCAGGGTCTTTCTAAACAGTATGTGGATAATATGCAGCATTTGGCCCCGCATGATGGGGTAGAAGGGATGGCCTTTAGTCGCAAAGAACCTATTCTGCGTGATGGAATGCTCTTTCTTAGCGGCAAAGCCCGCAAGGTAATGCAAGAAGAAGGTTTGCGCACCATTGCGGCGGCGCCGTTAATAGCGGGCAAGGAAACTTTTGGGGTTTTAGCCGTGTCTAATCGCCATGATAAACAGTGGTCGTCACGAGACAGGCGTATGTTGATGTCCATTGGTCGTCAAGTGGGTCAAGCTATTGCCAATTCACAACAATTTTACGAAGCCCAACAAAAAGTGCAAAACTGGGAAAGCAGTTATAGCGCTTTGCAGGAAGCCAATAAACAGTTGACCAGCCGGGCTGCGGTTTTGGAGAATCAAATTCAAGAACTTCGCCAGGCAGAACAGCAAATTTGGATGGCTTTAGCCGCTTCCAGCAGGTCTCGCCATCGATCATCGGGCAAGGGATTAGACACTCAGGCAGATAAACAATTACTGGCAGTAATTAAGAAGGTTTTGGGTAAACTTGGTAATGGTGAAAGTTGATTTGTAGCCTAATTGCCTGATGCGGCGCTGGGTTCATATGATGGGATTTGCTCGTAGTCACTGCTTTAGCGGTTAAAACTAACGGCTGAAGCCGTCACTACAAACTATCATAATTACCCGCCCCAATACCCTTGATGCTTAAGTGCATAAAATTAAGGAGTAAACAGATATGGACATAGAAACAAAAATATACATTAACAACGATCTGGATATAGTAATGGCTCGGATGCAAGCGCGGGAAGTGGCTAAAGAAATGGGCTTTAGCACCGCAGATCAAGCTCGCATATCGCTGGCTGCTTCTGAGATGGCCCGGGTGTTGACCTGGATTACCCATGAGCCTGGCGAAATTGTCATCTCTCGTACCAGTAAAAATGACCATTATGGGCTACAAATTGCTTGCCTGGTTCAACGCCAACACCTGCCAACGGAAGGCGTCTCAAATGGCGAGGTAGCAACATCTGTGCCTGGCCGGAGTATAGCCGGGGCACGCCAATTAGTGGATGAGAGCGTTGTTGAAGAGCAAAACGGCGAGAAAGCCCGCGTTACCCTAATAAAATGGCTAAAATGAAAGGACACTTTGATGAATTCTAATGATGGACATGATGCGCAAGAGGCAAATCGACCTTCAATCTTAATAATTGAAGACAGCCCCCCCCAGGCCCTTAAAACCAAATTGGCTCTGGAAAGCAGCGGTTGCCGGGTAGAGTGGGCTGATACGGGTCTGGGTGGGTTGGCTATTGCCCGGCAAAAGCGTTTTGACCTGATTGTGCTTGATATTGAGTTGCCCGATACCAGCGGCTTTGAAGTGTGTAAAAAACTTAAAGCCGACCCGAAATTAGTTGACATTCCGGTAGTAATGATGACTACCCGCGATCAGGCAGAAGACGCTATGGATGGTTTGGATGCAGGCGCAATTGATTATATTCCAAAGGATGCCTTTGCCGAGGCTGTTTTGCTGGAAACAATAAAGCAGATGAAAATTTGATTATTATGAGCCAACAGAGAGCAAAAAAATGACCTCTCAGGACCCCTTGTCTCCAATGGGAGAAAAACCGCTTGTGGTTGAAGATTGGCCTATGAGTTTAGAGGCTACCCGCGAGCAGTTAAAAAAAGCTCAAACACGGATGGAACGATATCGGGCGGCATTGCGTTTAGCTAATGTTGAAATTGAGCGTCGTAATCGGGGTATAATTGCCTTAACTACCTTTACTTACCAGGTTGGTCGGATGACCAACCCTGCCGCTTTAATTAAACTGGCCCTAATTCAGGCTCTTGAAACCACCTCTACCAAGGTGGGCGCCATTCTTTTGATTGATACTGAAACCAAAGAGTTAAGGTTGGGAATCCATAAAGGAATAAACGCTGAGTTGGCAAATATCTTAACGGGCCGACAATTAGGGCGAGGGGCCACAGCCCTGATGCCCCATTTGGTGGCGGGCGCCGGAGCCTTGCTGGAATACCATTCCAGCGACGATAAAACGGAACGACGGTTACTTGCCGCTAGTGGATTGAGTAGTTTGGTTAGCCTGCCGTTGCAGCTTGGCCCCAAACTGATGGGCGCTTTGTTGGTTGGTTTGCAGGGCAAAAAACCTTTTACTCCGGCTGAGCTTTGTTTCTTAATGGCTATTAGCCAGGAAACGGCCATAGCTCTGGAAGGATTGCACTTGCGCGAAGGGCTATGGAATACAGCCACAACACTTCTGGGCGAAGAACTAAGCGATGTTGACATACAATCAGCAGATGATACCGAGATAAGTTTGCCCATCCCTGCGCCATTTGAATTGCCGGCAACATCCTCAGCCGGCCCCGAACCGGCCGGCGATGACCTTGAGCAATTGCTGGCCGCTATGATGGAAGCCGAAGACGAAGTTCAACAGCAAAACGCTGATCTCCAAACGTTAATAACTCTTTCTGAAGTGATGAACAGAACGCTTAACTTAACCGAAATTTTGCAATGCGCGGTTGAGCAAGCTCAAATTATTTTAAAGACCGACGCGGCCTGGCTTTATTTGGTTGACGAAGTTAACAACTTGGATATGCGAGCGCACACCGGCCTTTCTGAACCTTATGTGCGGGGTATGAATCGCCTTAAATCAGGCGATCAACTTGAAGGCCGGGTGGTTGCCGAGAGCAAAGCGCACTTCATTGCATCAATCTCAGAAGAG
>JAJRVO010000516.1 GCA_024277275.1 Chloroflexota bacterium | reverse complement strand
TGGCTCTTTGGGGGTTTCCGGACCGCTCGGCTTGGATTGCCAAATCCAAGCCATATTTAGTGGCATAGCTTGGTCATTGCTACAAGATACGGGGATTTGTCAATCCCCTCCGAGCGATGGTCCGGAAACTCTGAAAGAACCCTAATTCTCTCTTGCCAATTGCTCAATGCGGGCCAGGCGTCGCAGCAAGGGAGCCGTCCGATAACGGTCTTCGCCGTATTCGGCGCGTAAATGGTCCAGCACGGCGACTATCTGCCTGTAGCCTATGCTTTTGGCCCAGGCCAGCGGCCCCTGCGGGTAGTTAACGCCCAGCATCATCGCCCGGTCAATGGTCTCTTCATCGGCGACTCCCTCCCCAACCGCAAAAGCCGCTTCGTTGGCCAGCATGCCCACAATGCGCGGTAAAATCAGGGCGGGGCTGTCCTCAACCCAAACCGCGTGTCGACCCAGGCTGACAAAGAACTGTTCCGCTGCCCGGCGGATTTGGTCCGATAAAACCGGACTGGCTGCCAGCGTAACCGCCTGACCCGCGCCAACAAATAAACCGTCAAACCCCACCAGTCGTTCCGGGTGTTTCAGCCAGGTCGCTATTTCGCTCACCGTTGTGCCGGCGGCCTGACACAAAAGCGGCACATCAGGCGGCAACTCTTGATCAAAGCTACAGGCATAATCCATCATCCCCCTTCGACCGGCTACAACCAGCCCCACCACCGGCAAGTCAGCATGAGCGCCGAGGTCATAACCGGCCTCTCCGCACAACTCTAACAAGCCCGGCGCCCAATCGCCCGGCGAAATGCTTACCGCCCCCGAATGACGACCGGTTGGCGGCGGCGCGGGCATCTCGACCGCCGGAGCGCCGGAATTGTAGATGTAAAAGCCGCGCCCGGTTTTTCGACCCAGAGCATTCTGTTGTACCATTTGCTCCTGAATCCGGTGCGGGCGATATCGAGGCTCGCCATAAGTTTGGTCATACAACGACTTGGCCGAGGCCAAATTAATGTCGATGCCAATCAGGTCCATCAATTGAAACGGCCCCATCCTAAAACCGCCCCCTAACTGCACCACCTGGTCAATTTGGGCATACGTTGCCACACCCTCCCCTGCCAGCCGGAGCGCCTCAAGATAAAAGGGTCGAGCCACCCGATTAACAATAAAGCCGGGCGTATCCAGGGTGACAACCGGCTTTTTACCCATCTGCTCGGCCAGCTTAACCAGGGTTTGGATGGTGTCGTCGCCGGTTTGGGCGCCGCGCACCACCTCGACCAGGGGCAAAACGGGGGCGGGATTGAAAAAATGCATTCCGCCCACTCGCTCCGGTGAAGCGGCAGCCGCAGCAATAGCGGTAATAGGCAGGGTGCTGGTGTTACTGACCAAAATGGCCGGCGGCGGGCAGATGGTATCAAGCCTGCTAAACAACTCTTGCTTTAGCGACAATTTCTCTACCGCCGCTTCGATAACAACATCCGCCCCGGCCAGTTCTTCAAGATTGGCAGTGAGGGTCAAGCGTTCCAACGCCGCTTGGTTGCCTTTGCGGGTCAGGAATTTTTTTATATACTGCCGGCCTCGTTCCAACATCTCAGGGGCTATATCGTTCAAAATCACGGCAAAACCGGCTTTTAGGGCAACCAGGGCAATCCCTGATCCCATTGTGCCGGCGCCAATAACGCCAATAGTTGTTGCAGATTGCTCTGGTTTATTCATTTCCCTTTCCATTCCGCCGGGCGCTTTTCAATAAAGGCGGCCATACCTTCCTTTTGATCCTCGGTGGCAAACAGCATGCTAAATAAGCGTCGCTCCAGGTGTAAGCCCTCGTTCAGAGAGGTTTCAAGAGCCTTGTTGATGGCTTCCTTAGCCAGGCAAACGGCCACCGGCGCTCGCTCCGCAATTTCAGCCGCCAGTTGCATAGCCTCGTCAAGATATGTTTCCACCGCAACCACCCGATTGACCAGGCCATAATGCCGGGCCTCTTCAGCCTTGAGATGGCGGTTGTTCAGCGTCATCTCCATTGCCAGGGCTTTGCCCACAGTCCGGGTTAGTCTTTGCGTGCCGCCGCCGCCCGGCATTATGCCAACGCTAATCTCCGGCTGCCCAAATCGGGCCGACTCCGAAGCGACAATCATATCGCAAGCCAGGGCCAATTCGCAGCCGCCGCCCAGACACCACCCGCTAACCGCCGCAATAATCGGTTTACGAATGGACAAAAACCTATTCCAGTAGTCAACCCAGGGCATATTCATAATATCCACGGGCGAGAGATCGGCGATTTGTTTGATGTCGGCTCCGGCGGCAAAGGCCCGCTCGTTGCCGGTAATCACCATACAGCCGATGTCTTCGTCGGCGTCAAAGGTTTCCAGCGCGTCAACAAGTTCAGCCCTGGTCTGGCTATTGAGAGCATTCAATGCTTTGGGTCGATTAAGCTGAATAAGGCCCACTTTGCCCTCTTGCCGGATGAGGATGTTTTGGTATGTTTGGGGGGGATTGTCTGACATGGTTTATCTCCTTAAATAGAGATTGGCGATTGAAAGAGTATATTACTACACGCCCACACAAATGGCAATATATCTTGAATTTTCGGCCGGTCTATCGATGTGATATACTCAACAATCAAACAAAAATCTCAGCCCTGATTTATGCCCGGAGATTGGGGGGCGGCTTGCCTGACCTCTAAACTGTCAGCAGCGAAGTCATTTTTACCTCCCTCAGCGCTTCCAGATGATCTTGCAAAGAATGTACCTCTTCATTTACGTTGACTAGTAGACGGCCATAATCAGCTACTTGAGAAGTTGATTGAGCGGTGAGCAGTTGCGAGTAAATTGTGCCAAGTACAGCCACCGTTGTCTCAATATGTATTTCGGCTTGTCGTATAGAAATGTGCAATTGTTCCAAAGCCATCAACTGGTTTTGGCGTTGAGTCAGCGTATGTTCTAAATGGGGGTTCAACGCAGATTCGAGGAGTAAATGCAATGGGTAGGTCGGGTTTCGTACCTCAACCCGATAATTTTTGGCCGATTGTGTTGGGTTTCATTCTTCAACCCAACCTACCCCTCGAACCCACTATTTTTAGATGCTTAATAAGTTAGATTTAGCCGCAAATTTGTGGTATCATAACGTGGCTATCCACTTTAACCAAGACAGCGTCGGCTATAGGTTTAAAGTGGCAACAAGTAATCGTTCCCCCTCCCGGCAATAGAACGCTGATTTTCGCAGGTTTGACGCAAATAAACGATGATTTTATTAAAATTCGGCGGAAATCAGCGGAGTACCGCATAATCTACGTTCCATATCCGAGGGGAGATTGAATAGGCAGCAAAAAGGTCTAACAAACAGCTATGAAAGATACTTGTGTTTCCTTAGGATTTCTGCGGGTGGGTGTAGTAACCCCGGAAATGAAAGTTGCTGATATCGAGTACAACACCGCCGCCATTATCGCGGCGTTAGAGAAACTGGCCGCTAACGGAAGCCAGTTAGCGGTGTTCCCTGAACTCTGTATCACGGGCTATTCATGCGCGGACTTGCTCTATCAATCGCTCTTGCTTGACCGGGCGCGCGTTGCCTTGCAGCCAATTGCACAGGCTGCCAGGCAACACAAAATCACAACAGTTGTGGGATTACCGCTAGAAATTAGCGGCAAGTTATACAATTGCGCCGCTTTTATCAGCGGCGGAGAGGTTTTTGGCATTGTACCCAAAACTTATCTACCTACAACCAATGAGTTTTATGAGGAACGCTGGTTTGCTTCAGCCGAGCATTGTGTTAACAAAACGGTTGAGATAAACGGCGTAGACGTACCTGTTGGAGTCTACCTGATTTTTAGCGCCAACAATATGCCGCATTATACTATTGGCATTGAGATTTGCGAGGATTTATGGGCGGTTAACCCACCCACCGGAAATATGGCCCTGGCGGGAGCCACAGTGCTGGTAAATCCTTCGGCTAGTAACGAGTTGTTGGGCAAAGCGGATTATCGCCGCGAGTTGGTAAAACAGCAATCCGCACGCTGTTTGGCCGCGTATCTATATGCCGGCGCAGGCCCAGGCGAGTCATCCACCGATGTGGTTTACTCAGGACATTCTTTAATTGCTGAAAACGGAATAATTTTTGAGGAAACAGAGCGTTTCCAATTTTCAATGCAAATGGCTATAGCAGACATTGACCTGCAACGCCTGATGCACGAGCGTTTGAAGAATAGCTCCTTTTCTGCCGCCCCTCCCCCGCAATCATATCGGGTTATAAAGTTTGAGCTACCCCAAACAACGCCGGTCAATCCAGAGAGTCCACTACTACGCCCCATATCTCAAAGGCCGTTTGTACCGTCTGACCTTACCCAACGAGCCAAACACTGCCATGAGATTTTCAACATCCAGTCTGCCGGCTTGGCTAAACGTCTAAAACATGTGGGCCTAAAACAAGTATCTTTGGGCATTTCAGGCGGATTAGATTCAACCTTAGCCCTGTTAGTGACGGTAAGAGCTTTTGATATTCTAAAGCTAAATCGACAAGGGATTGTGACGGTCACTATGCCCGGTTTTGGCACCACGTCGCGCACACACAGCAATGCAGAAAATTTGGCGGAATTGTTGGGCGTTACGCTCCGTCAGATTCCAATCAAAGAGGCCGTTCTTCAACACTTTAGGGATATTGAGCATGACAAAAATGTGTACAACATAACTTATGAAAACGCCCAAGCCCGGGAGCGAACCCAAATATTGATGGACATTGCCAATCAGATTGGCGGGTTAACCGTAGGCACCGGAGACCTGTCTGAGTTAGCCCTGGGTTGGTGTACGTACAACGCCGACCACATGTCAATGTATCACGTAAATGCCGGCGTGCCCAAAACGCTGGTTCGGTATTTGATAGAATGGTTTGCCGAGAGCGAGGTCAAAGGCAAGACCAGAGAAGTTTTGCTTGACATCTGTGCCACGCCCATTACACCAGAGTTGTTACCATTAGGAGAGGGTGAAACCTTACAACAAAAAACCGAAGAATCTATTGGGCCTTATGTTCTGCATGACTTCTTTTTGTATTACACGGTGCGACACCTGTTTGCGCCAAGAAAAGTGTTTTTCCTGACTCGTCAAGCATTTGGCACTCTCTATTCGCCCGAAGAAATTCTGCGCTGGATGACGGAGTTCTACAAACGATTTTTTACCCAACAATTCAAGCGTTCCGCCATGCCCGACGGGCCTAAGGTTGGCTCGGTGGCGCTATCTCCGCGTGGAGATTGGCGGATGCCCAGCGATGCCAGTTTTGCCCTATGGTTAGATGAAGTTGAACAATTGAAAAATGAAATGCCGACAACGTGAACCCTCAGAAGAGGAAACCTTTTGATAAGCAGCGCTGAGAGGAACAACTTTAGATGAGCCAAAGAATTATTATAACAGAACCAAATGGTGTTCAACGCACAATGCCGCTAACACCACGATGCTTAACTATTGGCCGTGGCACAGATAACGACTTGGTGATCAACTATCCGGTCACGTCTCGCTACCATGCCCAAATAACATCTGATGGCGCAACCTATTATGTTACTGATCTTAACAGCGATAATGGCACCTACTTAGGCAACGCTCTACTAGCGCCAAATCAACCTGTTGTGTGGACGCCGGGCGCTCCATTGCACATTGGCGATGTATTACTCCAATTGGGGCAAGAACAATCAGAGGCGCAACAACAACTGTTACAACAACAACCGGGGAGGAAAGAGCGCCAAATGACTGAGACTATTGCCGGCTGGTCCCCCGCTTTTCAGGAAGAAAAAAAGAGCAGCGCCGTCCGCATATGGCTGGCGCTTTTGCTCCTGTTTGGATTCCTCTGCATTTGTTCAGTTTTGGGGACGGGCGGATATCTTTACTTTTTTGGCGAGGGCTGGTTTTAAGGGACGGCGCTTAAATAATTTACCCAATTGACGTGATGCGGATACGTGATATGTGATGCGTGATAAAATTACTTGTCACGCATTATGCATCACACATCACTGGATGAAAACCAAATTGGAAAGCGCTTAAATTTAGGTGATTAATTTCCATTCCTTAGAAGGTGTTTCTTAAATCGTGTAGACCAGACCGCAGAGGTTTCTGAAGCCGATTTTAACTGTAGTCAGGTTCATAACCGGGGCAAATTCGCTTAAAAATGTCTCGCAAAAAAC
>JAJRVO010000039.1 GCA_024277275.1 Chloroflexota bacterium | reverse complement strand
GCTATTTTTGAGGCGCTTGGGGCGCGGGCCAATGCGGCCACAGTGCAGGAGAATTTGGAAGCGGCAAGACAACAACGGATTGAGAAAGGAACGGATTGAAATTTATGACTCCCCGGGAAAAAGTTGAACACTGGCTCGATATAGCCGAATATGATCTGGAAACGGCGGCGGCTATGCAGCAGAGCGGTCGCTACCTGTACACCGTTTTTATGTGCCAGCAGGCAATTGAGAAACTACTCAAAGCCATTCACATTCACCAACAGGGAAAGGAATCGCCGCGCACTCACAACCTCATCTATCTCGTTGGCTTATTGAATCTGCCACACCAGGCCGAATATCTTCAAACAATGACCAATCTTACCACCCATTACATTGAAGGACGATACCCGGCTTACAAGCAAAAACTTTCACGGTTGCTGGATAAAAAAACAGCTCAAACTTTTCTACGTGAAACGCAGGAGATATTCAAATGGCTAAAATCCCAATTGCCATCAAACAGCCCTTAAGAAATTATTTGGACGATTTAGTTCAATACTACAAACTTGACCGGGTTATTCTCTTTGGCTCGCAAGTTCAAGGTAATACCAGACCGGATAGCGACATAGATATAGCCATCTTTTCAACAGACGCCACCGACGAAAACCGTCTAAAAATTATGGCCGATTGCCTGTTAAAAACTATGCCCTACAAGCTCGATATCCAACCTCTGGTTTACCCCCTGGCCGACTACTACGCCGACAACGACTTTATTCAACAAGAAATTATTGGCCGGGGGATTGAGATTTCAATTTCGGAGATTGGCGATTAGGTAATTGGTAATTGTTAATTGTTAATTGGTAATTGGTAATTGTTAATTGTTAATTGCTAATTGTTAATTGTTAATTGCTAATTGTTAATTGTTAATTGCTAATTGTTAATTGTTAATTGTTAATTCGCTGTATTCACAGGAGACAACATGCGCGCCGTAGACATCATTGCAAAAAAACGAGACGGGCAAGAACTAACCGGCGACGAACTCAAATTCTTTGTTGATGGCTACACCAGGGGCGACATCCCCGACTACCAGGCCGGCGCGTGGTGTATGGCTGTGCTGATTAACGGCATGACCGAGGCCGAAACCACGGCCTACACCCTGCACATGGCCCATTCCGGCGACACGCTGGATTTGCACCGCATCGCCCCTTTTGTGGTTGACAAACACTCCACCGGCGGCGTGGGCGATAAAACCACTCTGGTGGTGGCCCCTTTAGTAGCCTGTCACGGGCTGCCGGTGGGTAAGATGAGCGGGCGCGGATTGGGTTTTTCGGGCGGCACGGTCGACAAACTGGAAAGCATCAACGGCTTCAACGTCAGCCTGACCACCGAACAATTTATGAATACGCTGGCCCGGCACGGCATCGTCGTTTCCGGCCAGAGCGCAGACCTGGCCCCCGCCGACGGCAAGTTTTACGCCCTGCGGGACGTAACGGCCACCGTACCCAGTATGCCCTTAATTGCGGGCAGCATCATGAGTAAAAAAATAGCCGCCGGCGCCGACGCCATTGTGCTGGACGTAAAAGTGGGCAAAGGCGCTTTTATGACCACCATAGAAAAGGCCGAGGCGCTGGCCCGCCTGATGGTCAAAATTGGTCAGGGCGTGGGTAGAAAAGTGGCCGCCGTGCTATCTGATATGAACCAACCCCTCGGCGCGGCGGTGGGTAACGCCCTGGAAGTGCGCGAAGCCATCGACGCCTTGCGCGGGGGCGGTCCCGCGGATTTCCGGCAGCACTGCCTGACCATCGGCGGCAAAATGGTAGAGTTGGCCGGTAAAGCCGGCAACCTGGCCGAGGCCGAAGAACTCCTGGCCGCATCGCTGGACAACGGCCAAGCCTGGGAAAAGTTTGTCGAGTGGATTACGGCCCAGGGCGGCGATAAAAGTCAACTGGAAAATCCCGACACCCTGCCCACTGCGTCTCTGGTTGAAACCGTAAACGCTCCCCAAAGCGGCTACATCGCCGCTATTAACGCGGCTGAAGTGGGCAAAACCGGCGTAGAGTTAGGCGGCGGGCGACAAAAAAAGGGCGACCCCATTGATTACAGCGTAGGCATTGTCTTGCACGCCAAAGTTGGCGCCCAATTAACTGCGGGCGACCCACTCCTGACCATTCACGCCAATGACCGGGATAAACTTGAGGCAGCCCGCAAGCGACTGCTGGCCGCCGTCTCCTGGAGCGATACGCCTGTGGCCGCACCTTCTCACACCCTAAAGATTATCGAGTAGCCATAACTGTGAAGGGACAACAAGCGAAATCAGCCCAAAACCGTCCGGCCCGATTTTACTATTTTCCACGCTTTACAAGCTGGATAATCGGCCATCCGGTTTTGATAATTATTGGGCTGCCGCTGATTATGGTCATTTTTGGCACCGGCGGGTATATGATTATCGAAGGCTGGTCGCTGCTGGATGCCCTATACATGACCACCATCACCATGAGCACCATCGGTTATGGAGAGATAAACACGTTATCATCCGCCGGTCGAATATTCACCATTGGGCTGATTGTAATTGGGGTCATTGTCGCCTCTTATGCCCTAACCGCCACCATAGAATTACTGACCTCGCAAGAGTTTGTGGGGCAAATACGTAATCGCCGGAGACGGAGAGCATTGGAAAAGATTAGCAATCATTGCATTATTTGCGGCTTTGGCCGGATGGGTCGATCCCTGGCCGCCGAATTACAGGCGCATGGCACGGCAGTTGTAGTCATAGACCCAAAAGTTGAGACTATTGAGTTATCTCAACAGCGGGGTATTCCCGCCATTCAAGGCGGCGCCGCCGATGAGCGGATATTGCTGGAAGCCGGTATCGAAAAAGCCAACTCTCTGGTGGCCGCCACCGGCTCCGATGCCGAGAATGTTTTTATCATCTTGACCGCCAAAAGCATCAGGCCCGATCTAAAAATTATCACCCGCTGCCACACCGAAACCTCTGTTCCCAAATTGGAAAAAGCCGGGGCCGACACCGTTATATCGCCTTACGCTATTGCCGGACGACGTATTGCCCACGTGTTGACTCACCCCAACGTCACCGACTTTTTAGACGGCGTGCTTGAATTTGGCGATCACAAAATGCGCCTGGAAGAGTTTATCATCGGCCAAAATTCACCCCTGGCCGGTTTGTCTCTGAGAGAGGCCAAATTAAAGGTGGCTGTTTTGGCCGTAAACCATCCAGAGCAAATAGTTTTTGCCCACCCCAATGCAAAAACCAGGCTCCTGCCGGGCGCGGCCATCATTGTTATGGGGCTTGATGAGGAGTTAGATAAAATGGAGCAATTGGTTAAAGGTTAAAACCACAAATAGATTCAAGGAAACCAAATGCCAAAACAAAACGTAGACATCTTATTAATCAACGGCTGGCTGGTCGCCATGGACGACCAGATGAATGTTTATCCCGATGGAGCCGTGGCTATAAAAAACGACCTCATCGAGGCCGTTGGCCCTTCCGCCGAGATTGAAGCCGCCTATCAGGCAACCACTGTCATCGACTGCCGGGACTGCATCATCAGCCCCGGCTTAATTAACGCCCACACCCACGCGCCCATGACCCTGCTGCGCGGGCTGGCCGACGACCTGCGGCTGGACGTGTGGCTTTACGGCTATATGATGCCGGTTGAGCGGGAATTTGTTGACCACCACTTTTGCTACACCGGCACTCTGTTGGCCTGCGCCGAGATGATTCGCTCCGGTATCACCACTTTTTGCGATATGTACTACAACGAAGCCGAGATAGCCCGAGCCACAGCCGAGGCCGGAATGCGAGCTATTCTGGCCCAAACTATCCTCAAATTCCCCTCGCCCGACGCCACAAACTACGATGAGAGCCTGGATTACTGCCGTCAATTTATTGAAGAGTGGTTGGGCCACCCGCTAATTATCCCGGCTGTAGGCCCCCACGCCCCCTACACCGCCACGCCCGATATGCTCAAAAGCTGCGTCGCCCTGGCAACAGAGTTTGACGTCCCCCTGCACATTCACGTGGGTGAAACAGCCTTAGAGCAAGAAAACAGCCGCAACCAGCACAATATGACCGTTGTTCCCTGGCTAGACCAATACAACCTGTTTCAGGCCAAAGTTATTGCCGCCCACTGCGTACACCTGGGAGACACCGAAATGCAAACTTTGCGCCACTACCACACCGGCATAGCCCACTGCCCCAGCAGCAACCTTAAATTAGCCAGCGGCGTGGCGCGCGTGCAAAAAATGGTTAACCTGGGCCTCCACGTTGGCATTGGCACCGACGGCCCGGCCTCGAACAACGATCTGGATATGTTTGAAGAAACCCGGCTGGTCGCCTTTTTGCAAAAGGGAATATTTAACGATCCCACCCTGTTACCGGCCAAAACCGCCTGGACTTTAGCCACCATAGAAGGCGCCCGCGCTCTGCACATCGACCATTTGACCGGCTCGTTAGAAGCGGGCAAACGGGCAGACATTGCCGTAATCTCCATCAATGCCACCCACCAATTGCCCCGCTTTAGCCACAACCCGGAAGCGGTCTATGCCCAACTAGTCTACGCCACCAAAGCCACCGATGTGAGAGACGTAATTGTCGATGGCAAATTGCTAATGCGCGACCGCGTCCTCCAAACCTTGAATGAGCAAGAAATTATTAAAGAAGCCAGGCAAGTGGCTAAACAAATCGACACATTTTTGATTGCCCGCGAGGGAAACATCTTGTCTAAACTGCTGGCCATCAGCGCCGACTTCATCCCCCAGGAAACGTTTGAAATTCAGGTAAAAATTAACGTGCCGGAGTCTATCAACCTGGATACTATGCTTAAAGAAACCGAACTTGAAACATTCCGCAGTTCTATCAGAGAGCAATACGATACCTATTTTCTTTTTGAAGATAAAGAGGCGGGGCGACTACGTTTTAGAGAAGACCATGTTAAAACCGAGCAAGGCGAGTTAAAAGACACCTTTTACCGGATGACGCTGATGGGACCCACCAGCGAAAAGGAGTTTGAAAACTCCATTTTACTCAGCCGGGGGCGCTACACGGCTTCGGCGGGTCACACGCTGCGCTTCTATCGAGAATACTTCAAACCCGCCTCAGAACGTGAGGTAGTCAAGCATCGCCGCCGCTGTCACGTCGCTTACCAAGACACCCACTTTGCCATTAACCTGGATCGACTGGGCGACTCAGAGACCAAAGATGTCTACCTGGAAATCAAAGCCCGAACCTGGTCGGCCAAAGACGCGCTGCGCAAAGCCGAGTTAATTGGAGAACTGCTGGAAAAATTCGGCTTTAAAACAGAAAGCCAATTTAAGATTGAGTACGTCGATTTAATAGAACAGGTGTAAGGCGTCATTTGTCATTTGTCATTTGTCGTTTGTCATTCGTCGTTTGTCGTTTGTCATTCGTCGTTTGTCGTTTGCCGTTTGCCTGAGCCTGGTTTCATCACGTGCGTGTGATGACCGGCTAAAAACAAATGACCAGGGACGAATGACAAATGACAAGGTTTCATAGGAGTTAACACGAGCCTTTGGCACACCACCAACAATAAAAATAAGGATGAACGATGAATCGGAAGGATGATTTTTTTCTTCATCATTCATCATTCATCGTTCATCATTTTATTTACAGAGGAGCATCAAATGCTTAACCCTTCCGACTTTGCAAGCGTCCAGTGGGGACGCAAAATGAGCGCCCTGGCTCAAAACTTTACCGGCCTCTCCCCTGACGATTTACGCAAGTTAAGCGCCTTTTTAACCAGGCTGGCCGACCTACGCCAAAACGAGGGCAAATTGTCTGACGAGCAGTTGAGGGTTATTATGCAAAATCTGCGCACCAAAGAATTAACCCAACTTGAGGTTCACAAATTGGGCATTTTTGTAGAGTTCACCGGCGGCGGTTTTGAATATGAACGCTTCCTCATCCGCACCGATGGCCGCATGCCCAACAACCGCTACGAGTCCAAGAAGAGTGAGTAAATCAATAAAAAAGGCCACTGCCCGGCGACAGTGACCTTTTGTTTTGTTTGCCAACGTTCTACTTTTCTTAG
>JAJRVO010000515.1 GCA_024277275.1 Chloroflexota bacterium | reverse complement strand
GTTTAGCTAATCAACAGTAGAGGAGATTTGCCGCACATCTACCCTTTTGGTAAAATCCAATTAGTTCTTTTGAGGGATAGTTTAATGGCAAAACAACGGACTCTGACTCCGTCGTTCCTGGTTCGAGTCCAGGTCCCTCAGTAAAATAGGAGAAAAAGCCTCGCTAAAAACGAGGCTTTTTTGTTGTCAGGGTAACTCCGCATTTGGGCGATTTTCTCGGCAGTATTCCATCAAATCTTCACAGCGGCCAGTCCGTTTAAACAGCAACACCAGTTCCCGCGCCAAATCGGTCAACGATTCCCCTTCTAGGCTGTCAATATTGACGCCCATATCAAAGCAAAGCTCGTTAAACTCGCTTTTATTGAAATGGGCAACAATGCAATCTCTGAGCCGCTTTAACGTGGTTGTTTGCGTTGTTTCCTGCCATCGTTGCCGATCTTCCATCGCTTCCAGCGCATGTACCGTTTCATACAGCGACTCCAGCACGCGAGCCATTACGATCCTGAATGCCATCATCTCTGATTCTAGCTCCGCTATACGATGTTTTATTAGTTCCGCTTCTTTTTTTGGCATTTGCTTGACTTTTAGGGTGATATAAATATAAAATTAACCATAGTTAATTTTATCAGGTGTCATTATTGACACAATAATTATAATCGCGCTAGCGCGATTTTAGAGGAGAAGCTGATGGCTTACACAACTGCACATAACTTTTTGACGCTGAAATTTCGTGACGTGCGCAACGTTCTGCGAAACCGCACAATTGAATTAGGGGGGCTGGTGGTTGTCACCGATGACGACGCAACGGAATGGGACACGGTATCAAAATCGATTGTACGCGGGTATTACAATAAAAATCAGCAAATCGACAATGCCCTGGTCGCCGCGGCCGACAGCGAGGTGAAAGACACGGCACGGCTGTACTTCCTGCTGCCCGATGATACGACAGGTCATCTTGATATTGTTGATCCGGTTGATGATCTATTTCTCTCCACTACCGGCCCGGGCGCAAACATTATCATAGAGTACGCAGATATGGCTGGCGGCTCCCCCTCCCAAGTGGCTTTGCAAACCATTATTGACAAGGTACTTTCCGGCAGCATCCTGATCGACGATGGCGAAACCCCCACAACCTACCTGTACGGAGAGCGTATTTAGGGGCGAATATGCCAAACCGCCGGCGGCCTAAGTTTTTTTGGTCAGACGAGTATCTTCAGGAACTTAGCCTCCAATTGGGCGGCGAGTGCAAAATATTGTGCTTGTCGCCCGTTTCTTTTCGTCTGCTGGCGGATATGACAGCTATGCTGTTGTGGCCGACGCGCTACGAAGAAGGCGAGGTTTCAGAGTTTGGCCGGATTGCATACCAGGAGCTTAATGTGCCTTGTAATTTCACTGATTTGGTAACCGTGCTTGCTGAGATACGGGACGCCATTGTAAACCGACCTGCGGACGATTTTGTCGGACTAGAGGTTGCAATTAACGGCGTGCAGTCGGCAATTAACAATCAGGATTTGACTGTTGACCTGAGCGCGTTGGAGCCGCCGTTAACCGGCATCCAGACGGCAATTGAGAACCAGGTGTTGACTGTTGACCTGAGTAGTTTAGAAATGGTGCTGACCGGCATCCAGACAGCAATTGAAAACCAGGTATTGACGGTTGACCTGAGCAGTTTAGAAACGGCGCTGACAGGCATCCAGACGGCGATTGAAAACCAGGAATTTACAATAGACTTAACCGACTTCCAGGCCGCATTAACAACGGCGATAAATGGCGTAAAAACGGCCATAGAAAATCAGGAGACCGGCTGTACGGTTGATTTTAGTGAACTGGCGGCCGTGCTGGCTGGCATTCAGGGCGCTATTGAAAATTTAAGCGAGGATGATATGCAGATCATAAACAATATGTGTTGTGGTGGTTGTGGTTGTGGCAATCCAAAAATAGACACCCTACCCCCGGAGGATGCGCCGGAAGACCCCCTGCCGCCGCTACCGGATATACAACCGCCCGCCTCTACCCCATCATTCCAGCAGTATCTGTGCAACATTTCTCATGGAATCGTAGCTGGCTATCGTGAATCGTTGATGAGGATCGCAACATTGGTGGAGGTTGGCGAAGCCAACTACGGAAACATTAATAATGTTATCTCCGCCACGTTGGGGCTTTTGTTTACGGTCCCCTTATTGCCCTGGGCGGTCTACTATTTTCTTGTGACATGGATAATCGAGAGAATAACGGATGGAGCGGCAGAACGATTTGGGGCGGCCATTGATACTTGCCATGATGATTTGGTGTGCGCACTGTATTCGGGTGACGGTTTGGAGGATAAGCGGGCACGTTTCCGGGCTGTTATTGATAAAATGGCTCTGAGTTGGGCAGACCGGTATTGGATGAAACTGGTTGAACAAAGTATCCCCTATGAAGCTCTTTACCGGGAAGATTGGGAAGATGTTGTGTTCTCGCCCGAATTCGCCAACAGTGAATGTTGTGAAATCGGGGTTGAGAATGCGTTTCCGCCAAATCCTGCGCCATTAGGCTATCGCTGGATATATCCTTCTGTAGATGATACGTTCGAGAGTACCCACTATGATTATGATTTTTGTTCACCCGGCGGCGGCACGGTAACGAGAAAGGATGACGGGACTTTATATTTCCAAAGTGACGGCCCACCATCCGGGTGTCTGGGGATAGAGTATGGCTGGCCGAATATTGATTTAGAGGGCGGTATCCTCTGTGGAGTTGAGCTCTACATCCTGAACGGCGATTGGAGTTCCTGTTACTTTGCTGACCCGGCATTGGGGATTAACGGCCTGACCTGGGGAGTTAATGATAGCGTGTTACCAAGTCTACCGTTTCCCATTTTTCTTGGTAGCGAATCTGCACCGGCGGAAGCAAGCAGTTTTGCGGAGAATTACACCGCTTACGTGATATACGGGAGCGGGGCGCTTCCCAAAATACGGGCGCATAACAATAATACTGATTTAGCTGTTTGGTATCAAAAAGTGCGATTCCTTGTGCGCGTGTAATTTGTCAAAAAACGGCCGTTAACCCAGTTAGCGGCCGTTTTGCATCATCTCTTTGAGCAAAAACAACTCCTGCTCAAGCTCTTGTGCTTTCCGCTCGGCCTCATGCCGCAGTTTCATCTCATCCCTGTATTTAAACCAAATCTTGATATACCCCGACATAATCAAAAGCGAAAAAAATACTTCCTCAAAGGGAAAATCTTCCATTACACGCCTCCTGTTGCGTCTGTTG
>JAJRVO010000038.1 GCA_024277275.1 Chloroflexota bacterium | reverse complement strand
TTGCAACGCCGTTGCTTGCAACGCCGTTGCTTGCAACGCCGCTACCAACGGCGACTACTACCGTAATCGCCCTGGTTTCGCCGTTAAACAGCGTTCCCAAATTCCAGCCCAATGTCTGTCCACTTTGCGTAGCTGTCACCAGACTGACAGTAATCACCGTAACGCTGACCGGCAGGGTGTCGGTCAACGTAACCCCAACAGCATCGGACGGCCCCTCATTGGTAATAGTCAGGGTGTAGGTCAATATCTGACCGGCTATGACCGGGTCGGGATTGTCGCTTTTGCTAATCCGCAAATCGGCTTCAGTATTAACCTGCGTCTCGGCTGAAACGTTATTGTTTCCTACCGCCGGGTCGGTTGTGGTCGATGTCGCCTCGGCGGTGTTGGTGATTATGCCGGTAACATCAGTGTCGATCATTACTGCGACTGTAATTACCCGGGTTTCGCCGCTAAGCATCGTGCCAAAATTCCAGCCCAATGTCTGTCCATTCTGCGTGTCTGTTATCAGGCTGACGGTAATCACCGTAACGCTAACCGGCAAGGTATCGGTCAGCGCTACCATCTGCGCATCCGACGGTCCCGCATTGGTGATGGTCAGGGTGTAGGTCAACATCTGACCGGCTATGGCCGGGTCGGGATTGTCGCTTTTGCCAATCTGCAAATCGGCTTCAGTATTAACCTGGGTTTCTACCAAAGCATCATTGTCCGTTATACGGGGATCAGGCGTGGCCGATGTCACCTCGGCGGTGTTGGTGATGGTGCCACTTATTCCGTTGCCTGCAACGCCGCTACCGACCGTGACTACCACGGTAATTATCCTGACTTCGTCGCTGAGTATTGTTCCCAGATTCCAGCCCAATGCTTGCCCATTTTGCGTATTTGTCATCAGGCTGGCGGTAACTACCGTTGTACTAACCGGCAAGGTGTCGGTGACAACAACCGCATTGGCGGCTAATGGCCCCCGGTTGGTAATGGTCAAGGTATAGGTTAGGCGCTCGCCCGCTACAACCACAGCCGGGTTGCCGCGTTTGTCAATGGCTAAATCCGTTTCCTCGGCTACAAAGGTCGACTCCGTCTGCTGGTTGTTGCCTGAATCCGGGTCGTCTGTGGTTGTGCCGGCCCGAAGGGTGTTGCTGATTGTGCCTCTCACATCTTTATCTACCGTCACCACCACCGTGATTATCTCTGCACTGCCGCCGGGCAGCGTCCCCAGATTCCAGTTGAGCGTTTGCCCGTTTTGGGTAGCTGTGACTCTGCTCACAGTTGCCACCGTAACGCTGACCGGCAGCGTGTCGCTAACAACCACCGCCTGGGCATCGGAGGGGCCTTGATTGGTGATGAACAAGGTATAAGTTAGCGTCTGGCCGGCTATCACCGGGTCGGGATTGTCACGTTTGGCGACAACCATATCCGCTGCTGTAGTCACCGTTGTTGTAAACGAACTCCGGTTATTGCTTGTAATCGGGTCGCTGGTATTGCTGCTTACCTCGGCCTCGTTAACAATAGAGCCGCCGGCATCGCTGCCCACTTTGACAACTACGATGAAGATTTCAACCCCTGTGCCAAAGGTTGGCCGGGTCCAAATTAATTTCCGTCCAACCTGGGTACTTGTGGGCGGACTTACGCTGATTACCGATACACTGAGGGGCAATGTGTCAGTCATTACCAGCCCGATGGCGGTCGTCAGATCGGCATTGGCTACCGCCAGGGTATAGGTCATTATTTCTCCGGCAGCCACCGTAGGCAGCGAGGGCAAACGGTCTTTAGCCATTATCAGATCGGCGCTGGGGACCGTAATAGTAGCCTCATCCTGATCGTCTTCTCCGGTTATATTGTTGCCCGGCGTGGAGTTGGAATCGGCTTGGTCAACGGCATTGACCTCGGCGGTATTGGTTATAACGGTTCCGCCTGTGCCCGCATTTACTGTAGCGGTGATGGTGAGGGTGGCAATGTTATTGGCCGCCAAACCGTTCACCGCCCACAAGCCGGAGCTATTAGTGTAACTACCCGTGGTTGCGCCGGACGAGACATAAGCTACGCCACTGGGCAACGTGTCTGAGACAATAAGCCCGGAAGCATCATCGGGGCCGGTGTTGCTCACCACAATGGTGTAAATAATACTATCGCCTTCATCCGGGGTATTCTTGTCGACGGCTTTGCTCAACGATAAGTTGGCAGTACTGACCACAGTGTTGGTTACGCTTCCAAGCGTTGGGGTAGGCGTCTGCGTACTGGTGACAGAGGCTACATTGGTGATAGTCAGTCCATTGGTTAGGGGGGAGCTAACCGTTACGGCAAAGGTGGCTGTCACCCGCTGTCCGGCGGTGATGGTTAGGCCGGCGACCAGGGTTGGCGGGCTTGTCCCAACAAGACCGGCGCCGGGTGGGTTGAGGGTAATAGAATTGGTTACAAAGTTAGTGTTGGCCGGCAGGCTATCGGAGATAATCGCTCCGGTAGCGCT
This sequence comes from Chloroflexota bacterium, assembly GCA_024277275.1. Classification (GTDB taxonomy): domain Bacteria; phylum Chloroflexota; class Anaerolineae; order 4572-78; family J111; genus JAJRVO01. The sequence continues at coordinate 6,605 of JAJRVO010000038.1, read as the reverse complement.
AACGATGTCGCTATTGCTAACAACAATGGTATAGGTGATGGCATCGCCGGGGGATAAGGGGGCATTGTATGTAGAAGATTTGGTGACAGTTAGCACCGAATTACTGCTATAAAGGGGGGCGCTTAAAACAACATCCTCCCCCATAATATACATTAGGGCCAGGGCCATTGTTAACCCCAGCGCCAACGCGATAACGATCCGTGTAAATTTCACTGTTCTCATTTCTATGAAAACAAACTCTATTATGAAAAGGCGCAAATACTCTATTACAGGGTCTTGTTTTTGATGATCAAGTTACGGCATTGTTGGCTGATGATATTAAATCAGTACATTTGGACCATAATATTTGGGGCAATTAGTGGGAGTGGCTTGGGTGCGTCCCAAGTGGCTCAGCCGCCAAAAATTATTAGTAGTATATCATAACCTGGTTATCTCTGTGAAGTGGACTCCTGCCCTATTTTTATCCAGGTACTATACATAATATTGGGGGATATTTATTTAAAAAGCAAATCTGCCTGGAGATTAATCCCCAGGCAGATATAAAAGGTTGGTTCACGTTAACTCTTACTCCAAATTTTAGGCCGAACATGTTGATGAAATAACTTGGGACAAATGCCGGCACACGTTCCAAAGGAAGATTAATTTACGTTGATGGTTACTGTGGCATCATTAGAATTAGCCGCGCCATCGTTGGCCCTGTAGATAAAGCTGTCTACACCCATAAAACCTATATTAGGCGTATAAGTAAAGGCTCCACTGGGTGCCAGAGTCAGCGTGCCGGTTGTAGGGCCGGTTACTAATATGGCGGCGAGCGGAGTATTTTCTACGTCGGTGTCATTAGCCAGCACACCGGGGGGCGGCGTTATTAGTGTGGAATTTATAGTAGTTGTGTAAACGTCTGCAACGGCTACGGGCGGGTCATTTAAGCCGATGACCGTCATTGTAACTGTGGCCGTATCTGTCAGGAGGCCATCGGTGATGGTGTAGGTAAAGGTATCTGTGCCGTTGAAATTAGCAGTGGGCGTATATACAACGCTTACCCCATTTATGATGCCCGTAGTACCGCTTGGCGGCATACTAACCAAGACCACCCGAAGCGGCAGAGGACCGTCTATGTCGGTATCGTTACCCAATACAAGGACTGTTGTATCTGTGTCCTCAAATGTGCTATCAAAATCGTCTACCGCTACCGGCGGGTCGTTAACAGGGTTGACTGTGATTGTGACCGTGGCCGTGTCTGTCAGAAGGCCGTCGCTAATGGTGTAGGTAAAGGTATCGGTCCCATTAAAATTGGCCGTGGGCGAATAAACCACGGTGAAATCGGGGCTGATGACAACGGTTCCACTTAGGGCAGCGCCGGTAGAGATAACTGTCAACGGATCGTTGTCTACATCAAAGTCGTTGGTTAATACGGTAATAACCAGCAATTCATCCTCATTGGTAGTAGGCAGCGGGTCGTCCACTGCTACCGGCGCATCATTGATGGGATTGACCGTAATTGTAACCGTAGCGTTATCGCAATCGCCGGCGTTATCGCAAACCTTGTAGGTGATGGTATCGACGCCGTTGAAATCTGCATTGGGGGTGTAGGCAATTGAGTTGGCGATGGTAACGGTTGCTACTCCATTTGACGGGCCGGCAATAATAATTAATGTGCCGGGAACAATTGTCCCATCGCTATCGGTATCGTTAGCCAGTACATTGATGGTGACGCCTGTATCTTCGTCTGTATTGACGGTATCATTTACCGCGTTGGGAGGATTGTTTGATGGCGGCGGCGTAGGCGGCGAAGTGGGATCAGGCGTAGGCGGGACGGTTGGCGGCGGGGTTGGCGGAGGGAGGGTTGGCGGGGGGGGAAGGGTTGGCGGCGGGGGGATGGTAGGAGGAGGGGGGGGAGGGGTTGGAGGCGGCGGCGATGCAACAGGCGAAGGAGGCGGCTGGGGAGAAGGGGCAACCGGCGGGACAGACGGTTCAGGAGAAGGAGCTTCCGGCGGGGGAGGGGGCGGCTCGTCGGTGGCAGGGGGCAGAGGGTTTGGCGAAGATGGAGGCGCCGGCGTCAGGTCAGGGGGAAGGGAGGCAGGCGTTGATGCGGGTTGAGGGGCGGGTTTGGGTAAAGCGGCCACAACTACGGCTCCGGCTATCGGGAGTTGCGGGGGCGGCAATAAGAGCGCTTCTTCATCGCCAACAATTTCGGCAATTATTCTATCGCGGTCTATGGGAGCCAACGCTATCAAGATCCCCGGCCCATAGTCGGCTTGTTGCTTGGAAAGCATCCGCCCGGCAACTTGTCCTCGGTCAATAAAAGACAAAGCGCTTTGCGAGGAACAAAAGATACAGACGCCGCTAAACAACAAGAGGAGAAGGGGGGGCAAGTATCTACGCCATGTATCTTCTCTATCCTCATTTTTATTGGCTTCCGACTCAGTAATTGCCGGTGATGTTTCCTCTACCACGCTAAATGTCCCAATCCCCTAAGCGGAGTTATATAGTCCTTTAGAAAAGTTTTTGCCAGCAATGTGCGCGACGAGTGATGCGTGGCGTGAAATTCCCTCACGCATCACGCATCAGAAAACCACTAACGTCGGTGGAAAAAACTTTTCTGGGTAGCTATAGCTACCAATCTTTTAAATCATCTGAATCCGGGTCTATTATGGGCAAAGCAAAACTAAAAACGCTGCCGTGGTTGGGTTGACTTTCCATCCACATTTGGCCCTCATGCGCTTCAACAATAGCTTTACTTATATATAAGCCCAAACCCGCTCCGCCGGCCTTGCCAAAATGGCTTTCTTCGTGAACGGCTCTGAAAAATTTGGTAAACAGAAAACGTTGATCCTCTTCTCGGATACCTACTCCGGTATCTTTTATATCAACCTGGCCTTGCCCGTTTTCTTGCTTAACCAGAACTTTTACTGTGCCGGGCGGATTGGTGTAATCAAACGCATTCTTAATCAGGTTATGTATAACGCGAGCCAACCTATCATGATCGCCTGCAACCCAAACCGGAGTATCGGGAAGTAAGAGTTCAAAAGACAACTCTTTTTCCTCCATCTTTTCCATCCACTCCTCAGTCTCAGTCATAATCAACTCAGATAAATCTATTGGCGATTGATCTACGCCCAACTCGCCGGCATCAATTTGATTTAAATCTATCATGGCCTGGATGATGTTGTCTAAATCATTTACTTCTTTCTCCATTGTCTCAACGGTAGACTTTTGACGGTCTCCCATATTTTGGCCGGGGTCCATCTCTAACATCATTTTTAAGAGGTTGTTGTATCCTTTAATGGCTGTTAGCGGCGTTTTTAGTTCATGCGAGATACTTTTTATGAACTCATCTTTTAGCTTTTCTGACTCGACCTCGCGGGTGATATCGCGCAAGACAACCACCGAACCCTGTTGCGCTCCATCTGAAGTTAGCACCAAAGCCGATGAAGCGCTTAAAGACAGGCGGCCTATGTCAATACGACGGACTTCGCTAAAATCAAGCCCGGTCAGATGATTCAATAACAACGCGTACTCTTCGCCTTCTAGCGGTACAAGTTTGCTATTTTCAATATTTTGGAGAGTAGATTGCGCAAGATCATGACCTACTGTCTCCAGAATTTCCTTAGCGGCAGGATTCATGACAACAATCTCGCCTTTTAAATCCTGCACAATTACGCCATCGGCAATACTGTTTAAGATGGCATTAAGCTTACTGGCCTCCTCTTCCTGTATCTGCAACAAGCGTTGTAAATCGGAGGTCATATCATCAAAGGCAACGGCCAGAATGCCTATTTCATCCTCACGCTTAAGACCGGTTCGTTGGTTAAGGTCGCCGGCAGAGATGGCTTCAGAGGTGCGTACCAGTCGCAGAATAGGGTTGGTAATTCGCCGCGATACAGAATACCCAATGCCAAACACGGTGACTACGCCAATAGAAAAGATGGCAATTAACCATGTTCTACTTTCATTAGTGGCATCGGTAATAAAATTGGTTCGTAATGCAACGGCATAAACTCCATATACTTGTCCTCTTAACATGAAAGGGGCATAAGCCAGACGGTAGCTCCGGTCTCTAACAGTTAAACTATTTGTGATCTCATCTTGTTCCGGCACTTGTGTCTGATCAAGAAATGTTACCTCTTTCTCGCTCTCAAGAACTTGCCGATAACGTTCTGGCGTAAAAACTTTAAAGGCTTCCGCCTGTTCTTCTCTGTCCATCACAAATGTGGTGACTATAACCTGACCCGCATTGTTAAACAGGGTCAGTTGAGCCAGAGCCAGACTTTGCAGCACCGCCAATTCCTTTTCAAGATAAGTGCCGACCAGGGCTGCGCCAACCGCTCCCTCTGCGGTGCGTACCGAACCAACGGTGTAGATAATTAATCTGTTATTATCAAAACCTTCTGCCAGTTGAATTTGCTTGTTGCCCTCGGGGTTGGCCAAAACTTTATTTACTGCCTCCCATTCAGAAAGGTCTAAACCTCCAGCCTCTATAAAAATCCGGTCCCCGTTTACTTCACGATAAAACCGTAAAACCTCTTTACCCTGGGTATCTACTATTATGATGCTGTCGATAAGCCTGGCATTGAGAATAACAGGAAGAAGCAATTCTTCAAGAGCGGCAGTATCTTTGTCAATTATAGCATCGGCCACGCCAATTGTATTGGCTACAACGCGTTCTATCTCTAACCTTAGACGCTCGCGGTTAACAATTTCATCGCTCACCACGCGCCCGGCTTCCAGCAATTGATTCTTCAGTCTATCCTCAAAAGAGCCTGCTACCAAATTGGTAATGATAAAAATTCCCATTGCCGCTAAAACCAAAGTTAGCAAAGCATATGGAATAATAATTTTCTTGCTAATACTGGAAGAAAAATATTCTATTAACGATTGCAGCCATCTTGGTAAGTTTTTCATGCTATCCAGACAAACAATTATTTTTCTGGAGTGACCTTAATGGTATAATCAATGATTGAAATTTGCTACCCACAGCTTCTGAGGATAAATCATTGGTTATGTACAGTTTAGATGATACCATAGCTGCTATTGCTACGTCAATAGGCCAAAGCGGCATAGGAATTATAAAGTTGAGCGGCCCCGAATCCCTGCCAATTGCCCGCCAACTTTTCCGCTCAGCCAAAGGGATTTCCAAACTTCAACCCTACCATCTCCACTATGGGCACATTGTCGATCCCGCCTCTAACATCGCTGTAGATGAGGCTTTGGTTGTGTATATGCCCAAGCCCCACAGTTATACCCAACAAGATATTATTGAGATTCAAGCGCACGGGGGTATTGTTCCCCTGCGACGTATCTTGCAACTGGTCTTGAGTCTGGGCGCTCGCCCCGCCGAAGCCGGAGAGATGACGCTGCGGGCTTTTCTGAACGGTCGGATGGACCTGGCTCAGGCCGAAGCCGTGCTCGACATCATTGAGGCCAAAACCGATGCCGCCTTGCGAGTGGCTACCGAGCAGTTAGGCGGCGCTCTTTCCGGGCAGGTGTCCCAAGTGCGTCGGGCGTTGCTGGATACCCTGGCCTTTTTAGAAGCCAGCATAGATTTTGTAGAAGACGAAATCCCCCTTCAGGATGTAGTTGGGCCTTTAACAGATGTGTCAACCCAACTGGAAAAACTGCTAATTAGCGCCGACCACGGCCAGATTTATCGCCAGGGAATTAAGGCGGCTATTGTGGGCCGTCCCAACGTGGGCAAGAGCAGTTTGCTCAACGCTTTGCTGCGCGGCGAGCGGGCCATTGTTACCGAAATCCCCGGCACTACCCGCGATACTCTGGAAGAAACGGCCAACGTGGGCGGCATCCCGCTGGTGTTGGTCGATACGGCCGGCATCCGCACCGACACTGCCGACAAAGTGGAACGCATTGGCGTAGAGCGAAGTCAAAAAGCGTTGCAACAGGCCGATATCGCCTTGATGGTTATTGATGGCAGTTGTGATTTGGAAAGGAGCGACTGGGAAATTGAAGGGTTGGTGCGGCACAAACCCGGGCTGCTAATTGTCAACAAAACTGATTTGCTCTCTGCAAAAAACCTGCAACCACCCGCTAATTTTTATCCCGACGCGGAGCGGTGTCGCATCTCTGCTTTAGAGAATCAGGGCATTAACACGCTGGAAGAGGCAATTGTAGAGCTAGTTTTGGGCGGTGGCGTTACCCCGGCCGATACGCCGATGGTCAGTAACCCGCGACACAAGGCGCTGCTGCAAAGGGCGTTGGAACATACTCAATCGGCTATTACGGGTCAACAAAACGAGCTTACGCCGGATTTAGTGTCCATCGACGTGCGGGAGGCCGTTGAGACTTTGGGCGAAATTACCGGAGAAACGGTGACAGAGGATTTGCTGGACACAATCTTTAGTAAGTTTTGTATTGGCAAGTAGTATCGACTACTCAGCCTATCCTGCTATGAAGTGCGATTTAGTAATTGGTAATTAGTAATTGGTTATTCAGAATTACTAATTACCAATTACTAATTACTAATTACCAAACCTGAATACCAGTTACCCCGAATTATTGCAAAAATATGCCGGCAGTCTTAAAACCTGGCCAGGCTGCTTAAAGCAATACGAACCTTCTCTTCAACGCTCTCGCTTTTAGCTTCTTGGGGA
>JAJRVO010000514.1 GCA_024277275.1 Chloroflexota bacterium | reverse complement strand
TACCATCCGGGTCTTACACTCTTTTGAACTTAATCGCCGCCAAGCCCTGGCTGCCGCTCGCCGGCAAGTAGAAGAAGAAATTGCCCAACGTGATGCGCTGCGTCAGGAGTTTCTGCACCGCATTGTCGACATGCAAGAAGAGGAGCGCGCCCGCATTGCCCGCGAGTTGCACGACGAGTTGGGGCAGACGCTAACCGGGTTGGCGCTTGGCTTGCGAGCCGCGCAAACATCGGTAGAGAAGCCGGCCCTTCTGCAGCGACAACTTAGCCAGCTAGAAGAGATGGCCGTCCAGGCCATAGATAATATGCGCCATCTAGTTAATGAATTGCGTCCCGCCCTGCTGGATGATATTGGCTTAGCGGCAGCGTTGCGTCATCATAAAGACAACTTTGCCGCCTTAACCGGCGTACAAACCACTTTGACAATGGATGAGAATCACCAGCGCTTGCCGGGTGAGATAGAAACAGGGCTGTTTCGTATTACCCAAGAAGCATTAACCAATGTTGCGCGTCATGCTCAAGCTACGCAAGTACAAATTAATCTGCACTACGCCAATAGCCACGTCACTTTAAAAATTGAGGATAACGGTCTTGGTTTTAACTCGGTGACTGCGCTTGATGGAAACAAACACTCTGGCTGGGGCCTTATGGGGATCAAAGAACGGGTAAAGCTGGCCGATGGAGATATGCAGATTGAATCTGAAATTGGCGAAGGGACCAAACTAATCGTCAAAATACCCCTTAACAACAAGAGGGAGGGTTTATAAATGCCGCCTATCAAACTAATTCTGGTTGACGACCACGACATAGTGCGAGCCGGGTTACGGATGCTGCTGGAAGCGCAGCCGAATATAGAAATTGTAGCCGAGGCCAGTTCCGGGGCAGAAGCAATTGCGTTAGCGGAGAAGTATCAACCCAACGTAATATTGATGGACGTTACAATGCCGGATATGAATGGCATCCAGACTACTCGCCAGATCAAAGCCCACCACCCCAAAATTGCAGTTCTGGCTTTGACGATTCATGAAGAAGAAGACTACTTCTTTCAAATGCTCGACGCGGGCGCATCCGGCTACATTCCCAAACGGGCTGCCCCCGAAGACTTGCTTCGGGCCATTCATACGGTCCATAGGGGGGAAGTCTTTTTACATTCTTCGGTAGCCGGAGCGTTAGTTAAAGATTTTTTAGAACGCGGCAACGCCGACTCCCCGACGGAACCTTCCAATCTTACAGAGCGAGAGCAAGAAGTCCTAACCCTGATTGCCGAAGGGCTAACCAACAAACAAATTGGCGAGAAATTGGGCATCAGCCCTAAAACGGTAGCCCGCCACCGAGACAACATCACCAAAAAACTCAATCTGTCCAGCCGGGCCGAACTGACCCGCTATGCGATACAAAAGGGTTTAATCCCCCCCTAATTCCCTGAGACACAAACAAAAATGACACACCGCATCCTTAGTAGTTGACGACGACAAAAAAATTGTCCGCTGGTCCAATCTTATCTTGAGCAAGCGGGCTATCAAGCCTTAACCGCCTATGACGGCGAGACAGCCCTGCACACCATTCGGCGCGAAAAGCCGGATTTGGCAGTGTTAGACTTCAGTACCGTAGTCCTTCTCGGTTTGACAAAAATAAAATGTTTTTTGTAAATTGTAACACCTCAGCTTGTCATGTCATTCTGAGGCCGTAGGCCAAAGAATCTCCATGCGGTATAACTTTGCCTCGCTTTTGGGGCTTTGCATAGAGTGCCTTCACGGGTGAAGGTCCTTCGCTCGTTCTTCGCTCAGAATGGCATAGCCTGAGCAGTTACTATAAATTTTGCTTTACAAATGATGGGTTCAATGCTATATTACCAATCCACAATCCATCAAGATTAAAGGTTATTTTTGATGCAAGCGCAAGCGCTGCCCCTGCCCGATGACAAAATTAGCGAGACCATGCGTGATTACCTGGGCGAGATTTATCGCCTGGGGCAGGGTGAAGCATGGGTCAGCACCACCGCCCTGGCCGATAGGTTGGATGTATCCGGGCCTGCTTCGGTGCGAATGGTGCGCCGGATGCACAAGGCCGGTTTGGTAGACCACTTGCCCTATAAAGGCATCCAGTTGACGCCGGTTGGCAAAAAAGTGGCCTTGCTCAATATTCGCCGGCATCGCCTGGTTGAGCGGTTTTTGGTTGATGTCCTTAAATTTGGTTGGGATGAAGTTCACCAGGAAGCCGACCATATGCAAAAGGGGATCAACCAGATCATTGAGGATCGGATAGACCAATTGATGGATTATCCCACCACCTGTCCCCATGGCGACCCCATCCCCACCCGCGATGGCGTAATGCCGGAGTTTAATGATATCCCCCTCAACGTTGTTGCCCCCGGCAACACCGGCAAAATCACCAGAGTCAAAACCCGCGAGTCGAAAAAATTGCAATACCTGGCTCAAATTGGACTTGTTCCCGGCGTTCCCTTTGCTCTGGTTAATCGCGCCCCGTTCAACGGCCCGTTACGGCTTAAAATTGACCGCGATGAACAGATCATTGGCAGCGAGTTAGCCGCAGCCCTGTGGGTTGTCTGCCTGCCTGATTAGTGGTTAGTGGTTAGTGGTTAGTGGTTAGTGGTTAGTGGTTAGTGGCTAGTGGTTAGTGGTTAGTGGCTAGTGGTTAGTGTGTAACTGATTACTGTTTACCGATTACTGTTTACTGACTACTGACTACCGATTACTGACTACTGATTACTGTTTACCGATTACTGTTTACTGACTACTGACTAC
>JAJRVO010000513.1 GCA_024277275.1 Chloroflexota bacterium | reverse complement strand
TGTTTCTTAAAGACCGCAGAGGTTTTTTGCGAGATATTTTCAAGCGAATTTGCCTCGATTATGACCCTGACTTACAGTTAAAATGGGCTTTAGAAACCTCTGCGGTCTGGCCCACACGATTTAAGAAACACGCTCTTAGATGATTCCTAAGGAATGGTGCATTGGACAATAGAGGCCATTACCCTGATGAAACACCCCAACAATATTGACATTTTTGGTTAGTTAACTAAGATAAAACCAGAGGGAAATTTAGGGGCTATGGGCATAGCCATTATGTCCATAGCCTTATTTACGAACCCAACGAGGGATGTTATGATTACAAAACAGGTTATCTTAAAAAAAGGGCGGGAAAAATCAGTTAAAAACCGCCATCCCTGGCTTTTCTCCGGGGCTGTTAGCCGGGTTGAGGGCAACCCGGCAAACGGAGACGTTGTAGACGTTTGGAACCATAGAGCGCGCTTTGTGGCCCGTGGTATTTACAACGAAAAATCACAAATTCGGGTCCGTTTGCTGACCTGGAACCCCAACGACCCCATTGATGAAATTTTTTGGCAGCGACGCATCAGCCGCGCTATTGTTGGTCGCCATCATTTAAAACAAGCCCAAGACACGGACGCCTACCGTTTGATACACTCTGAAGCCGACGGCGTTCCCGGTTTTATTGCCGATTTGTACGGCACATGGGTGGTGGTTCAATTTCTTTCTCTGGCCACAGAAAAACATCGCCGCATTATATTGAATACGCTGGTTGATTTGGTTGAACCGCAGGGTATATATGAGCGAAGCGATGGGGATTCGCGTGAAAAGGAGGGGTTGGTTCCCGTGGCCGGGCCGGTTTGGGGCGAAGTTCCGCCGGAGTTGATTGAAATTGTGGAGAACGGCCACACCTTTCTGGTTGATGTGGCGCTGGGGCATAAAACCGGTTTTTACCTGGACCAACGCGAGAATCGACAAAAGGCGACCAAATACTTTGCGGGCAAAGAGGTGTTAAACGCTTTTGCCTATACCGGCGCTTTTTCCGTGTATGCCGCCCACGCCGGCGCTGCCCGGATTATGAATATCGACTCCTCGGAGCGTGTTCTGCAACTTGCCGAGCGTAATATGCGGCGCAATGGTTTTGGCGAGCGCGAGGATATTTATGCGGCAGCGGATGTTTTTGAGATTCTGCGAGCCTATCAGGAAAACAAATGGAAGTTTGATGTTGTTATCCTGGACCCGCCCAAATTTGCCCACAATAATCGCCAGCTTAAAAACGCTACGGCCGGTTACAAAGACATCAATCTTTTGGCGATGAAGTTGCTCAAGCGCGGCGGCACTTTAATTACCTTTTCTTGCTCGGGGGCGGTAAGCGCAGATTTGTTTCAAAAAGTGCTTTTTGGCGCAGCCGTGGATGCAGGCCGCACTGTCCAAATTATTGAACCTTTGTCTCAAGGTTCTGATCATCCCGTCTTGTTAACCTGCCCCGAGACTGCCTATCTAAAAGGATTTGTTTGTAGAGTGTGGTAGGGGGCAGTAACCCGTAATTGCTCATTGCTCATTGCTCATTGCTCATTGCTCACTGGATAAAACCCAATTCTTTTTGTAAAGCTTGTAACGCCTCCTGAGCGGCAGCCTGGGCGGCGTTTTGTTTACTATAACCCTTACCTGCGCCATAGGCTTTATTGCCAATAACGGCCTCTACCGTAAATTCTTTGGCGTGGTCCGGCCCTTGTTCTTTTACGGTGCGGTAGGTGGGGGTTAGCTGATAATGGCTTTGGGCCACTTCCTGGAGACGGCTTTTGGCGTCTTTTTCCGCGTCCGAGATCAGGATTTCTTGTAGAGCAGGTTCAATTATTTTGAAGACAAAGTCTCGTGTGTTTTCTATGCCCTGGTCCAGATAAAGCGCTCCAATCAGCGCTTCAAAGGCATCGCATAAAATGGCAGGGCGTTCTCGCCCGCCGCTTTCTTCCTCGCCATGCCCCAAAAAGAGGTGGGTTCCCAAGTTGAGATTGACTGCAAATTGGGCCAAACTCTCTGTGCGCACCAGCGCCGAGCGCAAATTTGTCAATCGCCCTTCGGCAACTTCTGGAAAGCGATGGTACAGATACTCTCCGGTAATAAAATCTAAAACGGCGTCGCCTAAAAACTCTAACCGTTCATTATCTTCCAGCGGGTAGTCCGGATTCTCATTAAGATAAGAACGATGGGTTAGGGCGCGTTGTAAAAGACCCTTGTCAGAAAACTTAAGGTTAAATGCCGCTTCGGCTTTTAATATCTCAGGCATAGATTTCTCCTCCTGGTGTGGAACTGAGGAGACGGAAGAAGCCAAGTTTTAACTTGATTTCTTCGGTATCACCAGTTCTGTAGTAGTTGTTTGATTTTCCTTGCTTCCGATTGGAAACAGCAAAAGACGTTAGGAATCGGGATTAAATAACTGTCTCATTTCAGAGCGCAGTAAATGGTAATTAGTAATTAGGGATTGGCTTAATAACCAATTACCATTTACCAATTACAATGTTGAGGGACAGTTATTTAATTCTCATTACTTATTATATAATTGTCCGCAGAATTTGCGGTTTACCGCCTTATAGTATTACCTCGCAACATTTGCGTTATCCGCGAGAATCATTTGTTCATTGTTAATTGCTCATTGTTAATTTGCGGCTTGCCGCCTTATGGTTTAGCGTCAACAGTTGATGGCAGATAGTCACCTTCTATCCATTCTGCGCCATCAGGGCCAACCTCTTTTTTCCAGATAGGAACAATTTCTTTGAGGCGATTGATAGCGTAGGCGCATGCCTCAAAACAACCGTCGCCGCGATGGGGGCTGGATACCGCCACAACCACAGCATTCTCGCCAACTTCCAAATGGCCGATTCTTTGTACAATAGCAATATCTACAATTTTGGGCCACTGTTTGCGGGCTTCGTCTGCCACTTGTTTTAGTTTGGCCGTTGCCATTTCTTGGTAGGCTTCATACTCCAGGCGTTCAACCGCTTTGCCATGCGACACGTTGCGCACAACGCCTCCAAAAACAGCCACGGCTCCGGTTTTTGGCTTTAGAACTTTGGCCGCTACCTTGTCCAGGCTGATTGGGTTAAAGGTGACAGCAAATTTATCATTATCCATTGCCCCGGAGCCGCCGCTAACAGGCGGAAAAAAGGCCACTTCGTCGCCTTCAGATAGCCGGGTTTCGTCGTCGGCAAACTCGCGGTTAACGGAAACTATGGTCCGAGGCGCGACGTCTGCCAGCTTGGGAAAGTCACTTTGCAAACCCTGAATTAAATCGGCAATGGTGGTATTTTGGGCAATATCACGTTCCAGAGTGTTAGACCCAACCAATTCTCTCATCCGGGCAAATAGTTTGATGGTTACCTTCATGCATTTACTCCAATACTATATCTCCGCTTTTGCCGCCGCTTTTCTGCGCTAAACGCACAGCGTCAATTTGCATAGCCCGGTCAACGGCTTTGCACATATCGTAAATGGTTAACCCGGCGACGCTCACGGCGGTCAGGGCTTCCATTTCTACGCCTGTTTTGCCGGTTGTGCGGACGGTGGCGCTGATATCGATTACCGCCGGGGCGTCCGGAGTTGTGGCCGGCTGCGGGTCGAATTTGAGACTAACGTGGGTAAGCATTAATGGGTGGCACATAGGTATCAACTGATGGGCGCTTTTGGCGGCCATAATGCCGGCCACTTGAGCCACTGCCAATACGTCGCCTTTTTTAATGCCTCCCTCTTGAATCAGGGCCAGCGTTTCCGGTTTCATCAGTACCCGGCCCCGGGCAACGGCCTCGCGCTGCGTGTCTGCTTTTTGGCCTACATCGACCATGTGTGCCCGGCCTTGTTCGTCAAAATGTGTTAAAGACATAATCAGATTATAGCAAAAGTTATCTAAGTGGCAATATGCAGCAGGGATTTGAATCGTCAATTTTACTTTTGGTGACAAATGACCATAATATTGATGACATTTGCCACTACGAATCGCCCTGATTTTTGTGTATATGGGTGAGGGGCAATTTGTGTTTATAGATTATGATTTTTGATAGGAGTGTATTTTGTCTGAATTGATTTTGCTGAAATTGGGGGGATCGGTAATTACCGATAAAACCCAACCTTTTACGGCCAGAATGGACGTGATTGAACGTTTGGCTACTGAAATAAAAGATGCTCTTGACGAGCGAGGCGATGATTTGCAACTGATTATTGGTCACGGGGCCGGTTCATTTGGGCATGAGGTGGCAACCAAATACCAAACGCACAAAGGCGCTGTTGCCGCCGATAGCT
>JAJRVO010000512.1 GCA_024277275.1 Chloroflexota bacterium | reverse complement strand
CTCAGTCGGGCTGATTTTTGCCGGTGTAAGAGCAGAATTGGCAGAATTAACGAATCAAAATTCTATCATTCTGGAAATTCTGCTCTGAAATGCCAACAATTGCACAATTTTCATACCCTAATTGTCAAACCGGGAATTGCTCCTGAAGCAGTGCATAAATTATACAACAAGTAGCGGCTTTTGTCTTGTAATTGGAGCATAAAGTCATCTCTGGTAAAATAGGTGACTTGTGTTAGCTAATTTGAGCAAACAATCCACTAATCGAATATCCCTTTACCTGGCCTTAGCTGTCATACTGGCAATAGGGCTATGGCTGCGTTGGCGCTTCATCCAAACGGTGTATCTCTACCCTGACGAGTTTGCCACCCTGCTGGCGGTGCGGATGATTGGTCAAAAGGGCTTGCCGGTGATGCCTTCCGGCCTCTTTTATGAACACGGCCTTTTATTTTCATACCTGGGCAGCCTGGCCTCTTTTTTGGGACCGGCGCGGTTGGCTGCGCGTTATGCCAGTTTGCTGTGCGGCGGGCTGACGCTGCTGTTTACCTTTTGGGTGGGATGGCGCTGGTTCTCGCCGGGGGTGGGGCTGATTGCCGCTGCCGGTTTGGCTATCGCGCCTGCTGCCATTCACTGGAGCGGTCGAGCCAGAATGTACGCCCTGCTGCAACTGCTGGTTTTACTGACTCTCTGGCTGGCTTATGAGGGGATTGTCCAAAACAAGGGTCGCTGGCGTCGGGCAGCCCTGTGTGCTTTTCTCGGCGCAACGCTTACTCACTTTGTCTCTGTGACCCTGGCTCCGCCGCTGGTTTTGGCGGCTGTAATGCTTTGGCAGCGCCGGTCTTGTGCAGGGGAGCGGGGGCGCAGGGGAGCAGGGGAGCAAGGGAGCGACACTTCGTTTACAAGAGCAGGGATGCAGGGGAGCAAGGGAGCAGAGGAGCAGGGGAGCAGAGGAGCAAGGGAGCAATCCCCCCTGCCCCCCTGCCCCCCTGCCCCCCTGCCCCTCCTGTCCCTCCACACCCCTGCCCCCCTGCCCCCCCGCACCCCTGCTTTTCTACAGTGGCAATTATGGTTTGAAACCATTGCTTTGGCAGGCATCGTCGCCAATGCCTTTTTCATCAAACGGGCCGGTCAACCCAAAGGCATCGAGGCTTTAGAGGGCAGTGCCGGACAAGCCCTCACCTGCCTGGTTGAGGTTTTCAACATCTACAGCGATTTCTCATTCAACTTGCTCGACGGCTGGCAAGCCATCGCCCCCTTTTATCTCACCCTGCCCGCCCTCATTTTTACGCCCTTTGCTCTTATTGCTATCTTGCAGAACGTTTGGTTTCTACTAAATCCAAAATCCAAAATCCAAAATCCAAAATCCAAAATCCCCCCTGCCTTGTTTCTAAGTGTCATTCTACTTGTCACCACCCTGGAAATGATCCTACTCACCTCCCCAGACCGCCGCGACGACAAATATCTGTTTATGCTTCTCCCCGTTCTGTTGCTGTTGGGCGCGAGGGGTATGGCGGTGGTTGGTAAATGGTTATTAGTAAATAGTTATTGGTTATTACATAAACCTAATTACCAATTACCAATTACCAATTACCAATTACCAATTACCAATTACCAATTACCAATTACCAATCTCCTCCCTCTCCTCATCTCCGCTCTCCTCATCATCCCCGCCTGGCCCGCCGCCCAGTCCCTTCTGTCAAACACCGGCGACGATTACGCTTCTGCCTTTGCCTACGTTCAGGAACATTGGCAAGAAGGAGATACTGTCTTGACCGGCACGCCAACGGCTGCGGCCCTGTACCTGGGACGCAATGACTTTTACAGCGTCCAGCGTCGGGGGAGGTATGATTACCGGATTTTAACGGTCAATGGTCAAGCTGTTGATCGCTGGCTGGCCTCTCCGGTTATCCGCACCGAGGCCGCGCTTCATCAAACCCTGGCCAACCACAACGTCTGGTTGGTTCTGGAGCGATGGGGTTTGCAGCGGGAATATTACGATCTGCCATTCCAGCAGCAACTTCTGGCCCAAACCGATTACGTCACCGAGAGCCAGGGTATTTTTGTGTTGCGTTCCAAACCCAATCCTCAACCCATTGCCCTTGACCCGGCCCGACCTGTTGAGGCTAACTTCGGTGAACTGGTTCAACTGATCGGTTACACCGTCGAGCCGGAACACGCTGCGCCGGGCCAATCGCTGCGTCTAACGCTTTACTGGCAAGCATTAGCCTCAATGCCGGATGACTACACCGTGTTTGTCCACCTCCGCGATTCAAGCGGCGGCAATATAGCCCAGGCCGATCACCGCCCGCTAGGCAGTGTCTATCCCACCACACTCTGGCCCGTAAACCAAACCATCCGCGAAACCAGCGATCTACCTCTCCCGCCAGACCTCGCTCCCGAAAATTATGATTTGCGGGCCGGTCTTTACCTGCTGGAAACCGGCCAACGTCTACCCGTCCAAAATGATACCAGCGGCGAGAATGCAGTTCAGTTGGGGGTATTGTCGATTGGTGAATAATCAATCCAAAACCGAAAACCAAAAATCCAAAACCCAAAATCCAAAATCCAAAATCGATATCGTTCTTGTCCCGCTCATCTTCATTCCCCGCTTGCTTAATTTAGACGTCTTTTTAACCCCCGACGAACCGCTTATGCTCAACCATGCCCGTGAATTTATGGCCGGTTTAACCGGCGGCGATTTTAGCCGGACTCTCGGTATCGGCTGGCCGGGCGTAACCGTGGCCGGATGGTCCGCGCCTGTGGTTGGTCTGGCTTCCACCGAATTGGGGGCTTACGTAGCCGGACGAATGGTTACGGCTGCCATAACCGGCCTGTTGCTGCTGATGATATATCGACTGGCCCGTTTATTGTTGGGCCGCGGACCGGCTTTGATTGGCGTTGGCCTGCTGGCCCTTGATCCCTATTCGTTGGCTTATAGCCGTCTCTTGCACATTGCCGCCCCTCTGGCCCTTTTTATGACCCTGGCCGGTCTGGCGTTTTTGCTCTGGCTGCGCGATACCGACCGGCGCTGGCTGCTGCTGACCGGCCTCTTTACCGGCCTGGCTCTCTTGACCAAATCGACCGCCCTGCTTTTAGGGCCAATGCTGGGAGTCGCCATGCTCAGTTGGGGTATCTTTACCGGACAGGGCTACCACCGGGCCTGGTGGCTGCGCAAAATTGCAAACTTGCTGATTATTGCTATTGTGGCCGTGGCCGTCTTTTTTGTGTTTTGGCCGGCTATGTGGACCAATCCCGCCCAAACCATTAGCCACACCTTTCAACGCCTCTTTACCGACCAACAAGCCGGAACCGGCAACCTGGGCCTCTTTTGGTTTGGCCGTTTTGTAGAAGATCCCGGCCCGCTCTTTTACCCCGTCGCCTTTTTGCTCAAGTCGACCCCCTGGCTGCTGGCCGGATTACTTTTGAGCCTCATTCAAACCTTTACTGACACTCTGCAACCCACAACCCAAAATCACCAATCACCAATCACCAATCACCAATCACCAATCCCTCAATCCAAAATCCAAAATCCAAAATCCAAAATCGTACCGCTTTGGTTCTTTGCCCTAACCTACCTTATCATCATGACCATCGCCTCCAAAAAATCCATTCGCTACATGCTACCCGCTTTTCCAACCTTTTATCTTTTGGCCGGTTTAGCCTTTCACCAAACTGCAAAAACTCTAAGAAGTTGGAAACCCGGAATTTTTCTCCCCTTCACCCCTGCCCCCCTGCCCCCTTGCACTCCTGCGCTTGTAAGCAAAATGACGCTCCCCATCACCCTTGCCCTCATCATCTTCACCTACCTCTACCATCCCTACTACTTCACCTACTACAATCCGCTGCTCCTGGGCTGGCGTTGGGCGCCGCAAACCCTGCTGGTCGGCTGGGGCGAGGGGCTGGACGGGGCCGCCCGTTATTTAAACAATCAGCCGGAGCGCAGCGTGTCGGCCTGGTATGAGCATCTGTTTTCTGTTTTATACGACGGTGAAACCCAACCTGTTGTGCCGCAGGAAAACCTCATTACCGCCAACCGAACCGTGCTGTACATCAACCAGGCGCAGCGCGATATCCCCAGCCCCAACATCATTCACTACTTTCGCGCTCGACGCCAACCGGAGCATACGGTCCGGCTGTCCGGCATCGACTACGCCTGGGTCTATCCCGGCCCCATCGCCGGTTTTCGGCCCGACCCGGCCCCCCAATACCCGCTCGGCGGCAAGTTTGGCAACGAGATGAGTCTGCTGGGTTATGACCTTCTTCGCCGATCAGGCGCTAGCCATACTCTTTCTGTAGCGAACTCACCCAACTCACCCAACTCACCTGACTCACCCAACTCACCCAACTCCCAAACTCACATTGCCGGTGGCGACACATTAATAGCCACCCTCTACTGGCGAGTTCTAACCGTGCCTCCGGCAGATCGTTTTGTCTATTTGCGACTGGTTGATTCGCGGGGCCGCATCTGGACCAAAGCCGACAGCCCCCCGGTGATGGGCCTCTGGCCTCCCGCCCGCTGGCAGCCGGATATGCTCATCGAAGATGCCCACGAGTTGCCCATCTCTCCCGGCACGCCGCCCGGCGCATATCGCCTGGAGATTGGGCTGTATGACCCCGACGCCGGCCAACCTCTGGCCGCCGCCGGTCAGCCGTTGGGTCAGGGCGGTGGTTTGCTGTTGGGTAAAGTTGAGGTTGAGTGGCAATCCCTGTCAGCCCAGGCAGATTTACCCTACCAAACCGATACCCGCCTGGCCCCTAACGCTCGTTTAACGGGCTACACCCTTCCCCCTCCCACTGCCGTCACCGGCGACCTCATCCCCATCCGCCTGGCCTGGCGTGAAGACCAGACCTTTTCTTCATTTATATCTGAACCATTCAATAATCTGGTAAAGTTTGAGTGGCGACAAAATGGTCAATATCTGGCTGAACAACTCGACCCGCTGCCGCTACCCATTGCGCAGTGGGGACGCGGCGCGCTGGCGCTCTCGCAGCATGACCTGATTGTGCCGCCTGCCCTGGTCAGTGGTCGTTATGAGCTGGCGGTAATGCTGCATAATGGCAGCGACCCTGCCGGAGACGCCTTTCTGTTGGGGACGGTTGAGGTTACGGCTCTGCCGCATAACTTTAAGCTGCCGGAGGAGACTCTCTCTCCCTCCGGCCAGGCCCAACTTACCGCCGAGTCGGGCCAGACCATTCAATTGTCCGGGTACACTATTAACCGTTCCGACCAGTCCCTCAAGCTCAATCTCTACTGGCAATCCGATGCGGTTATTGCCACCGGCTATAAAGTTTTTGCCCAACTGCTCAACGCCGATAATACCCTGGCGGCCCAATCCGATAGCCTTCCCGCAGCCGGTCAACGCCCTACCACCGGCTGGCTGCCCAATGAAATTATTGTCGACTCCCACCGCCTGTCCCTCCCAGACAACCTGCCCACCGGAAGCTACCGCCTGATTACCGGCTTTTACAATCCCTTAAACGGCCGGCGTCTCCCCATTCTCAATCAGGCCGGCCAAATCATCGCTGATGCCATTTTTGTCGCCGAGGTCACGCTGCCATGACTGAACGAAAAGAGATGCAGAGAGGCAGGGGAGCAGGGGAGCAGGGGAGCAAGGGAGCGACACTTCGTTTACAGGAGCAGGGGAGCAGGGGAGCAGAGGAGCAAGGGAGCAGGGAAGCAGGGGAACAGAGGGGATTTCTCCCCCGCCCCCCTGCACCCCCGCCCCCTTCCACCCCTGCCCCCCTGCTAATCCCTACGCCCTACTCCCTACTCTGCCTCCTTTTCATTCTCATCTTTGCCATTTTCTTTAGCGCTCTGGCGGTGCGACAGCATCAAGCCTTTTTAACCAACGGCCTCGACGTAGGCAATGTGGACCAGGCATTATGGAACACCGCTCAGGGACGGTTTCTCCACTTTACCCTGATGACCCCGGTTCAATCTCGCCTGGCCCTGCACGTTGAGCCGATACTGCTCTTTTTTGTACCCTTCTACTGGCTCAATCTCGGCAGCCCGAAGTTGCTCCTTGTAACCCAGGCTGTTGTAGTTGCTCTTGGCGCGTGGCCGCTGTACCAAATTGCCTGTTTCCAACTATGCAGAGGAGCAAGGGAGCAAGGATGCAGGGGAGCAGGGAAGCAAGGGAGTAAGGGAGCAGAGAAGCAAGGGAGCAGGGGAGCAGAGAAGCAGAGGAGCAAGGGAGAAATTTCCCCCCTGCCCCCCCGCCCCCCTGCCCCCTTGCATCTTTCCCCCCTGCCCCCCCGCCCCCCTGCCCCCTTGCATTTTTCCCCCCCGCCCCCCCGTACCCTTGCACCCCTGCTTCTCTTCCCCCTGGCCTACCTCCTCCTCCCCACCCTCCAATCCGCCGTCCTGTTCGATTTTCATGCCGTCGCCCTGGTTCCCACCTTCCTGCTTTTTGCCTTTTTGGCCCTCGAACAAAAAAACGACCGCCGCTTTATTTTTTTTGCTCTGCTGGCGATGGCCTGCAAAGAAGATATGCCGTTGGTAGTGGCGATGTTGGGAGTTTATGCCGGGCTGGCTCAACGTCGCTGGCGATTGGCCGGCCTGACGCTTGGCCTGAGCATAGCCTGGTTTGTTGCCGCTGTTTTTGTTATGCAACCATACTTTGCAGCGGGTGGAAACATTCAACTCGACCGTTATGCCTGGTTGGGCGCTACTCCCGTGGAGATGCTCCAAACTATCGTTACCCAACCCGGCCTTGTCTTTGATCATCTTTGGTATCAAGCCAACTTGCCCGGCTATCTCTTTGATCTCTTTTTCCCCACCGCTTTTCTGGCGCTCCTAAACCCGCTAACCCTACTGCCTATGCTACCGTCTCTGGCCGTCAACCTGCTCAGCGATAACCCCTTCACCTGGCGACTTGAAGATTTCCACTACGGCGCCCCCCTTGCCCCATTTCTATTTATCTCCGCTATCTACGGCATCCGACGCATTAGCCAATGGATCAACTATCTAATCGGTCAATTGCCTTCGCGTCAGCCTCTCCCCTGCTCCTGTAAACGAAGTGCCGCTCCCCTGCTCCCTCGCTCTTTCGCGCCAGCCGTCCCCCGGTTTGTCACCCTGCTAACTTTCCTCCTCGTCACCTTCTCCGTCCTCTACCACCATCACCGAGGCTTCACCCCCCTGGCTCAACCCTTCATCTGGCCCCAGGTCACGCCCCATCACCGCCAACTTGAGACGCTACTGGCGACCATCCCCGCCGATGCGCCTCTTTTTACCCAATCCAACCTGGCCCCCCATCTCACCCATCGAACTACGCTCTACACCGATTTTGGCTACTTCACCAACCCCGACTTCCCCGCAACCGCAGCCGCAACAGATATCGTTCTTGATATCACCGCCTTTGAAAACATCGGCGGCCTGCACCAGTTTTTGCGCTCAACATTGCTGGCAAGCGGCAACTACCAACTGATAACCGCACAAGACGGTATCCTGCATTTCCAACTTGCGACTACCGACCCCCGACCACCGACCGCTGATTCTCCACCGCCAAGTCCCCCCTCCCTTACTTCCTACTTCCTACTCCCTACTCCCTTTTATTCTTTCGCCCATCCCGACCCCCCGCCTCAATATCCCCTGCAAATTGATTTTGGCGACACATTACGCCTGCACGGTTATTCACTGCGCTTTAATCGGCAGGAAGAAATTGAAGTAACGGTTGATTTGGAACCGCTGCAACCCTTAGACTCGCTTCAGCCGGTTTTGTATCTGCTCGACGCCGAAGGCTCGCCCGTTGGGGCCACAACTGATTTGCAACCAACGCTGGTTTGGTTTCCGATAGAGCAATGGCCTGTTGGACAAACGGTTCGGGTTCGTTTCAATACTTTACCCTGGTATACCCGAGAAACTCCGATTTACCGGCTGGCATTAGGCGTAATTGGCGACTCTGATGTTTGGGATGTGGGAAGCAGG
>JAJRVO010000511.1 GCA_024277275.1 Chloroflexota bacterium | reverse complement strand
TCGAACGTGGTATGCCTCTCTCCAATATTATTTTGGTTGGTCATTGCTGCCTCCTCAGGCGTAGAATTGCAGCAATGTACCAGAGAATTCAGTTATTGTTAAGGTTCGACTACAAGTATTATTTTATCCGGACAGTATTGCCAATGCAGGCAACCCTGGCAGACTGAGGAATGGCAAGAGGAACAGGCCCGGACATTGAGACCGGCTGAATATCGCCGGATGATCCACTGTGAGTTTGTTGAAGGGACGGGTAACTTCTGCGAGCCGGAAGCGTGGCAGGCTTTGATTGACCCGGAACATTGCCCCTTACAGCCTGTAAGTGACAGGCCGGTATATATTGGCCTGGACCTGGCGACGGCGGCCAGGGGCGACGATTGCGCCTTGATTGGGGTGTATCCTGACGGCGGCAAGGTGAGGGTGGCTTTTCACAAGGTGTGGAAGGGCAAGGAGCGCAAGACCCGGCTAAAGCTGACTGAGACGGTGAAGCCTTACCTGTTACGGGTGAGGTAGCAATACAATCTTGTTGGCCTGTGGTTTGACCCTTACCAGGCTTTACAGCTTGCCGAAGAGTTGAGGGAAGCGGGTATCAGGTGTGAGATAGTGCAGCAGACGCATGGCAGCCGGGGGCCGAAGGATACGGCTCTGTTAGAGATGGTGAACAACCGGCAGCTTATTTTGTACGATGCGCCGGAACTGCGACAGATGACAGCGGGGGCTGACGCCAAAGAGTTGGGCAATGGGCTTGTGTTCTTGAAGAAGGCCAGCGGCCGGGCCAAGATAGACTTGCTGGTAGCATTGTCTAATTGCGCCGATGAAGCGGCGTATTATCAGCCTGCGGTGGTGGTGAGTCAGGTTGTGCCGGCGAGCCGGTTGTTGGAAGGGCATCCGCTTAAAGCGTATTACGGGAAAGGGTTTTTGTAAATTGGCGTATCAGCCAGGCAAAATGTTCTTTTTGAACTTCTCTGAACTGATGTTCTGTGCTATAATCAGGACATCTGCAAAAAAGCAAACCGGCCAAGCGCGGTAACACCGGGCCGGTTCTGACCACAACAGTTATTGAAAGTAACTGCTATGACTACCTTTATTTTATTCCCCAACCGCTTACGAGGCAAGCCCCAATGAGAAAACTTACTTATGATGAATGGGTAGAGTTGGATATCCAATATTCCAACACGCCCGACTTGAGTGACAGTCTTTCAGCAAGCGGGGAACACTATCTGTTAGTAATGGTCTTAAACAAACTTGGGTTCTATCCTCATAGCCGGGAAGAAGCAATGGAAACGGCGGAAAGGTTATTGGCAAATGGCTACACAAAATAAAGAGTTTTGGATGGTGAAAGGGCAACTGGTAAGGGTGAACGGTTATCATTGGTTTGGTGAAATTGTTGATGTTGCCGTATCAGATGAACGCATTATGTTGTTAATTCATTCTCCAAAAGCGATATGGAGAAATCACCGGCCCGAGTGGTTAGAGTATCACCCCAACCAAATTGCCCCGGCTACCATTGAAGAGGCGGCTGCCAGCGTAGATACATACATTGAGCGGATAGAGAAAATGCTTAATGATACAAAATCTCTTAAGGAGAAATGGGAGAAAGAACGGCAGCCGGTAATGGCATAGCTCTAAAACCCCTTGCAATCCCCTAGAAAATAGTGTAAACTACGCATAGGCGCACACAGAACAAGTGTTTTGCGCCTATTTAATTTAATAGCAAAACCCCCGGCGCGCGCCTATACCGGGGGTTTTGCGTTTAAAGTGACTATGCTGCCATTGGTGTTGGTCTTCGTTTCGGCCATTGACTCCAATCTGCTCCCGCTGGATTGACAAATCCAGCGATTATGGGCCTGGATTTGTCAATCCAGACCAAGCAATGGCCCAAAGGAAGGTCAAGGCCCTGCCATTGAAGCAAATTATTCAAGCAATCCGTAACTGGCTTTACCCCACTATTCCGGTGAGAGATGTTCCTTACCGGCTTAACCGGCTTTCTAAGCGGCTGGAAGTTGAGCAGACCCGGCGAAGCATTGCGCAGAAATGCCGGGAGATGTTTGATACCGACCCCAGGTGTGAGGGGTTGATTGACAAGCTGGCGGCTGACGCGGTACGCGGCGGCTTTACCCTCACGGTTGAAAATTCCCCACTTGCCCAAAAAATAGCAGATGAGTTAATCAAGCGGCTGAAGCTGTTCTTGCGTCTTGATGACTGGCTAAGAATGGCTCAGAGAGACGGCGATCTGTTTCTTGAGTTGTCGCTGGATGGCCGGGATATTGTTGGGTCGACCCGTAAGCCAAGTCTGGAGACGCACCGGCACAGCGACGACGCCGACCAGTTTGAAGACCCGGAACGGGCTTACTGGCAGGCTGAGGAACTTTGGCACATGGCGCCACCGGCTAACTCGGTTTGGTTTGCTGACTGGCAGATAATCCATGCCCGATGGAATTACAACGAGGGCAGCCGGTACGGCAGGCCGCAGTTTGCCGGCGCAACGGGGGCATGGCAGAAGCTCATCAAGGGTGAAGAGAATGTTACTATTCGCCGGATGGTTCGCAGTGGGATGCGGCTGTACCATTATGTTACGGGCGGTTTTCCCAACATAGCCAAGTATCGGGAGGAAAACCAGTATGCCCTGGATAACCCGGCAGAAGCGGCCATTGATTTCTTTGGCAATACGCCGGAAGGCCCAAAGGTTTTGGAGGGCGACGCTCATCTGGCTGAGATTGATGACGTTAAGCATCACTTGTACACCTGGGCGACGGCGACTCCAGTGCCGTTACACTCTTTGGGCTACGGCGATGACTTGAATCGGGACGTGCTGGAAGACCAGTACAAGCAGTATGAACTGGCGATTCCGGGCGTTACGCAGTGGCTTGAAACTGAAATCATCAAGCCGTTGGTTGAAATACAGTGGCTTTTGCACGGCGTCTTTCCGGCCAGTCTGGAATGGTCTGTTACCTGGGCCAGGGATGAAATGGGCGAGGCCGAACTTGAGCAGCAGCAGGTAGAGGCCAGCCGCTTGAAGGCCGAGGCGGTGAGCAAGGCGGCTGAAGCCGGGCAGAAACTTATCTCTTTGGGCTGGACACAAGCGGCGGTGGCTTAGGTGGTACAGCAGATTTTGGCCGATGTTGAAATGGACATCGACGTAACCTTTAAACAGGACGCCGTAACCCGGTTGGGAAGAATTGCCAACGGGAACGGACGAGTGAAGCAAGAATCTTTAATGGAGTGGTAAATTATGGCAAGAACTAATTTGACATCAGGCTCACAACATACGATTGACCGGGATGCCGGGGATGATATTACGGCCCTGGCCGGCGACGCTATCAGTACCGGAGCAGGCAACGGCTTGATTGTTCCTTACAAGGCCAATGGACTATTGGTATTGAAGAACGCGACCGGCTTTGCGGCAACCGCGACGGTAAAGACGGTTAACCCGACGCAGGCTAAGACGGTAAATTTGACTATTGGCGATAAAACGGTGGCTGTAGCTGACGGCAAGACAATCCTTTATCCAATGTCGGGCATTTTCCGGCAGGCGGACGAGGTAATCTGGGTTGACTGCGACCAGGCGATTAGCGTGGCGGTACTATCGCTCTGATGGACAGGATAGCCCCGGCCGAAGCGGGACATTACCGGCAGCTTGCCCTGGTTAAGTTGACGCCGGCTTTTACCGGACATACTCATCAGTTTCTATTGGACTACAGCGACCGGGCCGCTTTGATTTTGCGCCGGAATTACCAGAACCCGACCGATGCGATCCCAACCCTGAGCCGGTTAGAGCAAGCGTGGGGGGACGCCTTTGGGAAGTGGGAGGCATCCCTTCACAATGCTCGCAGGCAGGCGGCGGCGTTGGCTTTTGGCGAGTTGGCAATCAGTCAGAGGAAGCGAAAGAGAACGCTATCAAGCCGGCCCAGGCTGTTTTGGCAACCTATGGGGTGGCTGTCGATTTGGATTGCCTGGCAGCGATGATTGAGGCGACGGTGATGGCTGAATTTAACCAGGGCAAGCTCAAGAAAGTGAGCGTTGCAGATTTTGAGGAAGCGTATGCCGGAACAACTTAACGAAACCGTTTTTGATAGGTTGGAGTTTTTGGAAGAAAGCGCGGCGGCTAACCCGGCCGGGCCGTGGAAGGTGAAGGCTATTGGCATTACCCTGGATGAAGTAAACGGAAACAGGCGGCTTTACCCTTTGGCCGTGGCTCAAACGGCGGTGGATGACGCCAACCGCCGCTTGCAAGAGGGTGAAAACATTGACGGCAAGATTGAGCATCTCGATTTTCCAGATTTGACCGGGACGGCTTTTAACTGGCTGAATTTGGGAATTGAGAATAAGAAAATTATTCTTGAGGGGTATCTTCTGGGTACGGACGCGGGGCGAAACCTGCGGGCGATGCACAAGGGCAAGATGAAGATTCGCTTATCTCAAAGAGCCAGGGGCGATACAGTTAACGCAGGCGGTTATCGGAAAGTAACGGCCTTTAAAATTTTTGATTATGACGCTACCGGCAACCCCAGCGACGGGCAAGCCGGGGTGACAATTTTAGAAAGCACACAAGATGGAGGCAGCAATATGTCTGAATTAGCACAGCAAATTAGTGAATTTATTGACGCGCAGGCCGGGACTTATGCCCGGTTTGACGAGTCGACCCGCGCAAGGCTGGCGCGGGCGGTAAAGAAGCAGAAGCCGGGCAGCTTTGACGAAGCCAAGCAACTTTTGGAGGCACAGGCCGGCGATTATGACACGCTGCTTGAGACGGCCAAACTGAAGCGCGATTCAACGGTGCAACGGCTGGAAGCGGAGAACGCCGAGCTGCAAGCCGGGCAGAATCAGCGCGAGGTTGAGGTTTACCTGGCCGAGGCGGTAAAAGAGGCCAAGTACCCCAAGCATTTGGAGGAGGCTTATCTGGCGGCGGTGCAGGCCGGGAAGCCTGAAACAGTTGAACGGGCCAAAGAATTACTGGAAGAGCAGCGGGCTATCTTTGACCCGTTGGCGGCTAACAGCACGCTACAGGCCAAAGGCTTTGGCCGGGTGAACGTGTTGGGGCCGGTGATTGAGAAGGAAACGGGCTTTCCCGAATTTGCGAAGGTGGCTTATGCCCTGGGGCAGAAGTTGGAAGAGTCAAACCAGGGTCAATTGTGGGATGTTCGCAAACCACAAACCCAGGGGCAACGACTGGCGGCCAGGGTGTTGGCGTTATACGACCAACGCTTTGGCAACCAACTGTTGGAGGAAGCCCGGCTGTTTGAGGCCGAGACGACCAGCGATTTGGCTATTCCCTTTTCTATGGTACGGGCGGTAGTGGCCGAGGCTTATCCGGCTTTGGCGGCGGCCCAGGTATTTGACTTCCAGACGGCGACCAAAGACCCTGAAAAGATTGGGTATGAGGTCTTCACTGGTGAAACGGGTTATAGCGGCAGCGTGACTGATGAGGATTTCAACAGCGGCGCGTTTTCTACGATTGACGGGATCAGCTGTTTTTTACAAATAAAAAGAGCACCAATTTATAATCGAAAATAGCACCATTGTTATGAATTAACCTGTACCTTTACAATCGAAAACAGCCCCATTTTATAATTGAAAAGGACACCACCTCCTTTCAAGAGTCTCACCG
>JAJRVO010000510.1 GCA_024277275.1 Chloroflexota bacterium | reverse complement strand
TCACCCAACTCATTAAACTCACCCAACTCATTAAACTCACCCAACTCATTAAACTCACCCAACTCATTAAACTCACCCAACTCATTAAACTCACCCAACTCATTAAACTCACCCAACTCATTAAACTCACCTAACTCATTAAACTCACCTAACTCATTAAACTCACCCAACTCATCAAACTTTATTTTCATTCTCATTGCCGTGCCATAGGCTGAGTCTGACTCGTCTGAAAACAGTTTCATCCCTACCTACTCAAAAAGAATAAAGAACGTGTTTTCCGGCCCTCTTTCAGAACGCAAGGTTTGCACCATGTTGTTCCGTTTTGATAACATAAAATTCATAATTACAATATTTGGTTTGTCGGTGACGGCCTTCTCAATCCCTTCGGCGCTGCTGTAAGCCGCCACCACGCTGTGGCCCTGGGCTTTAAGCGCGTTAACCAGCATCTCGACTGTGGCTGTATCTTCGTCTATTACCAGTACCCTTTTTCTGGACGCCCCTTGCTCTAATAATTGTTCTACTTCTCTAAGCAGCACTTTGGTATCCAGCGGCTTGGTAAAGTAGCGATCTACTCCCAGACGAAAACCGCGCTCCTTATCCTCGGTAACTGAGACAATGATTATGGGAATGCCCATTGTCTCTGGCGATGCTCTGAGCATTGCCGCTACCTCAAAGCCGCTTAATCCCGGCATCATCACGTCCAGGGTGATCAAATTGGGCCAGAGCTTCTTTACTTTATCTAGCGCCTCCTGACCATCCGCCGCTTCATAGACCAGGTACCCTTCTGTCTCCAGCTCTTGCCGCAGCAACTCTCTAATACCCTTGTCGTCATCTACAACAAGCACGCTCTTTTGGGCGTTTGATTCATCAGAGGCGGCTGCGGCAACATGTATTTTTAGCTGGTCTATCATTGTGCCAAGATCAATTACCTGTACCCCGGTCTCGTCCTCAGTTTTGCCCGGCACATTTATCGGGGTATCAATAGGTAGCGTAAAAGAAAAATCACTCCCCTGGCCCGGTTTGCTCTCTACCCAGATGCGCCCGCCATGATGTTCAACAATTTGTTTAGAAATTGATAACCCCAGCCCTGTGCCTTTTGGTTTGCCTGTTAAGGTGTCGCCAACCTGCACAAATTGCTCAAACACTTTCTGCTTGTCATCTGGAGCAATGCCATCGCCCGTGTCAATTACGCTGATTAGAATCTCGTTTTCCCTTCGCCGCGCCCGACAAGTTACCGACCCGTTTTTAGTGAATTTGACCGCGTTAGAGATAAGATTGATGATTACCTGAATAAGGCGATCGTAGTCGCCCGTAACAAGGGGTAAATTTTGCTCTATGTCTACAACCATCTCCACAGATGAATTGGCCATAAACAGCGATGACGTGGCCGCTAGTGAATGCTCCATCACCTCTTGCACAGAGATTGATTTCATATTCCACTCTAATTTGCCCGCCTCAATCTTGGCCAGGTCCAGCACATTGTTAATAAGCGTTGTCAGCCGTTCACCCTCGGATACAATAATGCCGATATTGGCGTTTACTTGCTTAACAGCGCGTTTTACTTTGTCGTCGTTACTGGCAATAGCGGGGCTGATGACTCCCAATCGCTTTTTGATGATTTTGGCAAAACCAAGCACGGAGGTTAACGGTGTGCGTAGTTCGTGGCTCACGCCGGCTAAAAAAGCGCTTTTGGCATTGTCGGCCGCTTCAGCTATTGTTCTGGCTTCTTGAGCCGTAGTGTACAGGCGGGCGTTGTTTAAGGCAATAGAAGCAAGTTGCCCAAAACGGTTTAAAAGTTCAACTTCTTCATCGCCAAAGGTTTGGACTGCATTAATTCCGTGAGCTATGCCAATTACACCAACAACCTGCCCGCCAGACTTGAGCGGCACACCCATTATGGCCCGGATTAAGTTGTACCCAAATTTTAACGAACGTCCCGGCCAATTGTCGTAATCATCAATCACCAGCGGCTGGCTACTTTGCCAGATTTTTCCAGACAGGCCCTCGCCCAACGCCAGACGAAACCCCATCATTTGGCTAAAAACCCCAACTCCCACTTTGTGTTCAAGTACCTTTTCTTCCGGTTCAACCAGGTGTACAAAGCCGTGTTGCGTGTTAACCAATTGCCCGGCCCGGCTTACAAGCGCTTCAAGCAGGTCGCTTAAATCAAGGTTGCTAATTAATCCTAACGTAGTTTCATGCAAAGCGGCCAAATATTCATTTGATTTATGTTCAGCCGCCGCTTTGGCTTCAAGATGTTGGTGAAGCTCTTCCATTTTGACAAACTGCTCAACCACAAGTTTAGCTGTAATCTCAAATGCTTGTCGAGTCACCTCAATTTCTTGGTTGAGCAGAGCGTTTTCTGCCAGGAGGCTCTCAACGGAGCGCTGATTGGTCCTTGTTTTTTTCATTTTATGCTTTTAGTAGGTTGGGGAATGAAAGTTTATCAAACCAGCCGTTTACGAATCTGCGAGCTAACATTATCTAAAATAATCACCACAATCACAATAGCCCACACCGCGGTCCCGGCTTTGTTATAAGCTAATTGGTTAATCCAGGTTTGAAGCTGCAAGCCAATACCGCCGCCACCGACAAAACCGATGATGGTTGATATCCGTACATTGATATCCCAATGGTAAATAGCAAAAGCAATAAACGGCGGAATAATTTGGGGTAAAACAGCGTATGCAATAGCCTGCAAGCGATTGGCTCCGGCAGCCACCGCCGCTTCAATTGGCCCCTCGTCAATGCTTTCAATGGCTTCAGAGAACAACTTGCTTAACGAGGCAATTGTCACCACGGTCATCGCCATAACCCCGGCAAACTGGCCAAACCCCAGCCAAATAGCAAACATCACTGCCATCACCAGGGCTTCAATAGAGCGCATCAGGTTAAAGATTGTCCGGGCAATATAGTAAATAACGGTGCCAATTGGCCCCCTGCCCATAATATTGCGCGCGCCAAAAAAACTGATTGGAACCGCAATAAAACATGCAAACGTGGTCGCCATTAAAGCCATAAATATGGTTTCAACAATTTTGGCGATGGTGATTTTTAACGTCTCCGATGGAAACAAGGAGCCGCTTTCCCACTGCAATTCAGTTTCCAGCCGCGTGACGTTGCCGTCTTTGGCGGCCACAATGGGGCGTATTTCTACCTCGGCAGAAAAATACCCTTGAGCGTCAGTGGTAGACTTGGCGCTGCGCAGGCGGCGGTCGCCCGGCAGCAGCCAGCGAAGTTGCACATCTGTGTTGGGCTTCAAATCAAAGCCTTCAACGGTGATAACCGCTTTTGGCTCGCTGCAAAGTTGGCTGGGCACAATCCGCGGGCCGCTAGTGGGGATTGCGGCTTCTTGACCGGAGCCGCATGGAACGGGGTAATCAATAACGTAGCTTTCAACCTGCTCGGCTCGGGCCAGCAAATCGGGCGTCATAAAGTCCCGGATAATGGGTACGGCTTTAGGAAAATCTGTCACCAGACGTGGCAAATCGATTTGGGTAACGTTGAAACTAAAAGCGTAGGCAACCATTATAACAATGGCGATTATTACATTTCGACCATAGCGCAGAACAAGTTGTGTCTCTTTTTGTTTTTCCATTTTTAGACCCTCACACAAGCCGTTCGCGCGCTTTAGCGCTAACGTAATCAAGCAACGCCACAATAATCATAATCGACCAAAAGGCTGCTCCAATTGCCTCCCATTGGGCCAGTCGCTGCCACTGGACAATCAAAAAGCCAATGCCGCCACCCCCTACAAATCCCAAAATTGTCGACATCCGCACATTGATATCCCAGCGATAAATGGTAAAGGCCAGAAACGGCGGAACAACCTGGGGCAGAACCGCATAAGCCACAATTTGCCACCAATTAGCGCCGGTGGTGCGGATGGCCTCAATAGGGCCAAAGTCAATGTTTTCTACCTGTTCCGAGTACAGCTTGCCCAGGGCGGCAATAGAGTGGATGGTTAAGGCCATCACCCCGGCAAACGGTCCCAAACCAACCCACACTACAAAAACAATGGCAATAATCAGCGATTCAACGGAGCGAACGATGTTAAGGATTGTCCGCACCACGTAATACACAAGTAGCATTATAGGGTTGCTGCTCATTAAATTGCGGGCGGCCACAAAACTAAGGGGAATGGCAAAGAAAATGGCAAAACTGGTCGCAACCAGGGCGATGGCAATTGTCTCGCCCATTTTCTCAATTACCAGCCAGCCGTTTTCGCTAATTTGCCAGCCGCCGATGATACGCGTCTGGTTAATCTGTACCGCGTGGGGTTGAGGCTCGCCGGTATCATGGCTCAAGGGGATAGCCAGCGGCACAACAATCTCTACGGTAAAAGCTCCCTGGTCGTCGGTAGTAATACTGATTTGCTCGCCCGCTTTTGTCAGACGTTGTTCTTGTCCAATGGGGTTGGCCCACCATATCTCTGTTTCCAGGTTGGGCCAAAATCCATTGCCTTCCACCAGTAGCGTGTCGTCAACCTCTCCGCATGAGCTTGAAAGCGTAATGGTAGCTCCATCGTTACGGGTGGTGGTTGTTGGGGGAGGATTGTTAGAACAGTGAACCTCAAATGCCCCCCGTTCCTTACGAGATTCGGATTCTTGCTCGGCAAAATCGGGTGAGAGCATCCCCCGAGCAATGGGGGCGGCGCGGTCCGCTTGTCCAAACAGTTTATCAGGCTCAATCTCGGTGATAATCCAGCCCGACACATACACCACAATCAGCGTGGCAAACAGCGGCGGCAAGAATGAGCGCGTTGTTCCTCGGGCCAGGCTATATGCGTCCCAGATGTTCCAGAGCCAGATAAATGCTATCAAGCTAAAGAGCGAGGCCAAATCTTGCCAAAGAATAATGGCTATAGAAATAGCCACGGCCAAAAAAATTGACGCGCCGCGTCCCATTGCGCCAAGAAGCGTCTGCCCCAGGCCGGGTATTGGCAAAGATAAGGCAGCGGCCAACCAAGGGGCGCTGCTTAGCCGGGGGGACTGCGCGGCGTCAGAGTTATTTGATTCAGGCATAGTAAATCCCTCACAAAGTTTATAGAGTTTTATGAGTTTTATGAGTTTTGGGAGTTAGGTGAGTTAGGGCCTTAAGGGTTAAACATCGACAAAAAATTGCCGATCAAAGTTGCAGAGTTGCAGGGTTGCAGGGTTGCAGAGTTGCAGGGTTGCAGAGTTGCAGGGTTGCAGAGTTGCAAAAAAATAATGGGGCGTTACCTTGCCACCTTGCTACCTTGCCACCTTGCTACCTTGCTGCCTTGCTGCCTTGCTACCTTGCTGCCTTACTCTCAACTCCATAAACTCTAATTTATCTAAACGCGGACGGCATCTTCCCCGTATATTTCTTTAAATCGCTTCTCGTTAATTTCGTCTGGCCCGCCATCAAACATCATAATTCCGTCTTTTAAGGCGATAATCCGCGTAGCGTAAGTTCTGGCCAGGCTCAGAAAGTGGAGGCTACACAGTATGGTCACGTTACTGGCCTGGTTGATTTCTTCAATGTACTTTAGCACAGAGTGTGAGGTAGCCGGGTCAAGGGCAGAAACAGGCTCGTCGGCCAGCAACAACTTAGGCTCTTGCATCAAGGCGCGGGCAATACCCACCCGTTGTTGTTGCCCCCCAGAGAGCACGTCGGCGCGATTATTGGCTTTATCAGGAATACCCACGGTTTCAAGCGCTCGGCGCGCCCGCTCGCGTTCTTCCTTTGGAAAAATCCCCAGGAGACTCAGCCACGGGTTTAAGTACCCCAACCGGCCGGCCATAACATTGCGCATCACGGATGACCGTTTCACCAGGTTAAATTGCTGAAATATCATCCCTATGTCCCGTCGAATTTGGCGTAATTCGGTTGGCGTGGCGGCGGTAATATCTGTTCCGTCCAGGATAATCTGGCCGGAGGTTGGTTCAATTAAGCGGTTGATGCAGCGCAGCAGCGTGCTTTTACCCGACCCACTAAGACCGATGATAACCAAAAATTCGCCGTCTTGCACGGTAAAGGAAACATTATTTAAGGCGCGGGTTCCGTCTTTATAAACTTTGCTTACATTTTTTATTTCAAGCATTTTTTAGCCCTTTGATAGGTTGTCCTATAAAAATAGGGGAGAGAGGACAAGCCCCTCTCCCCTAAAATCGGCAGTTACATCAGGTGAGAACCGCGTCTATTGGAAATCTTCGACACTGTAACCAGAGGCGTCCAGGTCTACCCGGAAGCCATCGTAGAAAGAGTCGTCAACTTCTTCCAGACCGGCAATCTCGTACAACTCTTCCAACGCCGCTTG
>JAJRVO010000509.1 GCA_024277275.1 Chloroflexota bacterium | reverse complement strand
ACTGCCAGAGGCCAATAGCTGCCCATCCGGGCTAAAGACCACGCTGTTTACCCAATCTGTATGGCCGGTAAGCGGCTCGCCAAGCGGCTGACCGGTAGCGATGTCCCACACAATAACGGTCTTATCACCGCTGGCCGAGGCTAATAGCCGGCCATCTGGACTGAATGCTACGTAAGTTACACTTTCCTCATGACCTTCTAGCGTCTTTATTGGCTCCAAAGTGTTGGCGTCCCACAGGATAATTGTTTTGTCCGCGCTGCCGGAAGCCAGCATTTGCCCGTCAGAACTAAAGGTCACGTTTAACACATCGCCTTGATGCCCGGCAAGCGGCTCGGAGCGTGGAGAACGGCCGGCGACGTCCCACAAAGTAACCGTGTCTTGCGAACTGCCCGAAGCCAGGGTTGTCCCATCTGGACTGAAGGCTACGCTCCATATCGTCTGCATGTCCTCGGCGCCGGCGTTGTCGGCAACTAGCGGCGGGCCAATCTGTTCCTGGGTTGATGGGTTCCACAGCCTAATGGTGTGGTCGCTGCTGCCTGAAGCAATGGTTTGTCCGTCTGGGCTAAAAGCCACCCCCCGCACCACATTGGTATGACCGGCCAAAAACTGACCGGCCGACATATCCCATAAAACAATGCTGGCGTCGCTGCTGGCCGAGGCCAGGGTTTTGCCGTCTGGACTAAAGGCGATGCCCAAGACGCTGTTAGCATGGCCAAAAAGAGGCCAACCCAGTTGCTTGCCTGTTTCAACATTCCACAGAATAATAGATTCGTCTTCACTGCCGGAGGCCAGGCGACGCCCGTCCGGGCTAAAGGCAATGGCGGTGACAATAGTGGGATGACCGGCAAAGGGTTCGCCGCGCTGTTGGCCGGTCGACACATCCCACAGCCTGATGCTTCGGTCGGCGCTGGCCGAGGCTAATGTTTGCCCATCCGGGCTAAAGGCCAGGCTGCTTACCCAATCTGTATGGCCGGCAAGCGGCGGGCCAATAGGTTGGCCGGTTGCCGGGTCCCATAACCGGATGGAGTTATCAAGACTGCCCGAGGCCAAAACCTTGCCGTCGGGACTAAAAACCACGCTGTTAATGGCGTTAGTGTGTCCGGTTAGGGGTTGACCAATTGGCTGCCGGGTAGCAACATCCCATAAAATAACGGTGTTATCGTTACTGCCAGAGGCCAGCATAGTTCCGTCGGGGCTAAAGACCACGCTGTTTACGCGGGCGGTATGGACGGTGAGCGGCTCGCCAAGAAGTTGCAGGTTGGCTACATCCCACAGCATAAGCGTGCCGTCTCTGCTGCTGGAAACCAGCGTTTTACCGTCGGGGCTAAAGGCAACTTGAGTGACCCGGTCGGTGTGGCCGGCCAGCGGCTCGCCGATAGGTTTGTAGGTAGCCGTGTCCCACAGAATAATTGTTTTATCTTTGCCGCCCGAAGCTAAAATTGTACCGTCTGGACTAAAGGCCACGCTTCTTACATTGGCCGAGTGCCCGTGCAGCGAGGTGACAAGGTAGGGGCTGTGTTGCAAATTGGCTAATAAATCTCCAACCCCCTCATCTGTGTTAAGAATTTGCCCGGCTTCAAGGCTTAATAGCGCAGCCAGACCCGGTTGCTCGTTGGCATAGATGATAGCTTGCGCCCCTAACTGGCGAGAGAGTGCAATTTGGGCCTGCTCTTCTGCCTTATCACGCTGTTCTTCGGCCTCAATTTGGGCTGCGTTGGCTCGCCAGTATTGGAAGGTAGCCGCAACTGCCAAAATTAAAGACAAAATGAGACCAGAGGTTATAATGCCCATCATTATGCGCTGGCGTTTGGTGGCATACTGCCGGCTGGCAAGGATGTACTGTTGCTGCACAGGAGTTGGGCTGGGGTTTTTGTCGGCCTGCGCAATCAGCGTTTCGGCTTCTTTTAAGTCGTCGCCGCGCAGTAAAAAGCTGCTATTGCAGTTGCCCTCTTCCCATTCAGTGGCCCGAACCAGCAAGCGAGTATGCCCCTTTACCCATTCTAAATCGGTGTCTATCGACTCGATCAGGGATGCAAAGGTAGCGTCAAAATCGTCATCACGCCGAAAGAAGAGCCAGTTGAGCGACGCCAGAGAGTGCGGCGCTTCGCCGGGGTCAACGTCGCGATAAACAAGGGGAATGAGACGTTTGTTAAACTCCTCCGCTATATCCAACTCTATTTGACATTCCTGGGAGGCCAAAAAGTTGGGACTCATCACAAAGAGTACGGAGTTGGCCTTTTCAATCCCTTCCCTGATCTCGGCTCGCCAATCTGCTGTCAACGGGATGTTTCCCCAATCAATCCAAATTTCTCGCTCATTGGCCAGGAGCGTCTCGTACAGCTTTTGTACAAAGGGTTTGTCTTTACGAGAGTAGGAGATAAAAGCGTCGTAGGTTCCGGTTTGAGTTGCCGAATCAGAGGAGGTTGTTGAGGCTGACTCTTCAAATCCGGGTAAATCGGTTTCATCAAGGGCTACTGTGCTTTCTACACCCTGCGGTTCTCCATTGGCCGGTAGGGGGCTGATTGACGAGACGCTTTGCGTTAGGCGGGGGGCCGTCGCAGGTTGACCTGCTTCGGCAGGATAACCTGCTTCGGCAGGGTGACTTGCTTTGGCAGGTTGATCTGGTTCGACAAGTTGGGCGTTCTGGCTTTCAAAGCCGAGGTCAGGGGGCGGGTCTACTTTTACAGGCGGAGAGACTTGCTCAAAGATTGGCGGAGGTGGAATCTGGTCCTGGTTTTCTAAAATTGACAGGCCATGTTTTGCCCGTTTGTTTTTGGGGTTAATTGACAAAACCTGATTCAGACACTCAATGCTTTCCTCATCGGAGTCGGCAATGTTAGCCAGCCATAACCAGGCCATTTCATTATCGGGGTTAGTTTGCAGAATAAATCTTAGTAAACGTTTGCTCTTTTCCTTGTCGCCGGTTTTAATGGCGACCATTGCGTGTTCTAATGTTTTTGGCATGTTGAGTCACCTTATGATTGTCGTAAAATCCAATGTTGTTTTTAATTCTCATTGGATATCCAGACCTTAACATTATTTACTTCTTAATATAGCAACTTTTGCGGTTTATTAATGACCCAATATTGTCCCAAAAGATACCCACTTTTGGGAATAAAGTACTAACTCTATCGTAGTGTTATTATACCAGACAATTACACCTACAGAAAGGGTTGGTTTTGTGATAGCCTCCCGCTTGAGTGTTGAGGGCTGATTGATTGTTATTTTGAACCGCCAAGAACGCCAAGTTCGCCAAGAAAAAAAGAAAACTTGGCGAACTTGGCGTTCTTGGCGGTTAATTTTTCTTGTTTGCAGTCACCAACACTTAACGGGGGGACCACCGGTTTTGTTGCAGCAAATAAAAAAGCGACTCGCAGCCGGAGTCGCCTTTTACTTTGCTCAAAAATAACCAATCAACGATTGGATGCTCTTTGTGAAGCGGCAGTCCGAACCGCTTTGCTCAGACGCTGGTCGATAACATAGGCGTCGTCTTGATAAGGGGTGTTTTTGAGATATTGGCGGTGTACCGTTCTGTCTTCTACAATCGAGATGTTGAGTATGCCTTTTACTCTACCGCCGGTGGTGCTGGCCGTGGCCTGAACTGTATACTCGCCTGGAGGCGCAACACGACCAAAGTCATCATAGCCATCCCAATGCAGCGTGTGCTGGCCGCTGGCCCGGTGACGACGGTGAAGCAAGGTGGCAATAGTGTTGCCTCGCCTGTCTTTTACTACAACGGTAGTGCGGGCCGCTTTAGTCAGGTCAATAGCCAACCTTAAAAACCGTCCTTCTTTGGGCAAACCCGGCTGAAAAGCGTTGCTCTCGGATGAAATTACCAGGGACACGGGACGTGTCATAAAGTAGGCTAAAATCAGCAAAAACGGCAAAGAAATCAACACCGGGACAAAGTAGGTTGATAGGCTGGGCAGGTTCCGGGCCACCCTGGCCAACTCCGACTCTGGCGGCGTAATGTCAAACGTAACCCGGCGTTGAAGCTGGGTGGTATTGCCGGCCTGGTCTTGAGCCACAACATCCAGCAAATTCTCGCCGTTAAGCAAGCTGACCGTTGTTTGAAACTCGCCCAACGAACTGACCGCCACGCTTTGCCCGCCGACTAAAACCACAGCGCCGGCGTCGGTTTTGCCCATAATCTGCACGTCCGACTGCTGGAAAATCTCTCCTTCATCAACATTAACCGTCAAGTTGGGCGGAATGGTTTTACGTCGCAATATAAGCTCTTGCGAGGTTACATTGCCTACATCGTCAGTGGCCTCGATGCGCAGGATATTTTCGCCTTCCTGCAAAATAATCTCTCGCTCAAACAAACCCCCTTCTCTCACTACCGCCTCTTGCCCGTTAACCTTAAGCGATGTTCCGGGAGGCACCGTACCGGCCACATTCACAATACTTTCATTGGTCCACTCACCGTTAACCGGATTGGTAACGGTTACTTCGGGGGGACGGGTAACCAAAACAACCTCACGAGAAACGACGGCCACATTACCCGCCGGGTCGGTGGCCAAAACCTGTACAGTATTAGACCCCTCCAACAATTGCCGCTTGATACTAAAGTGTCCATCAGCGCCAACCGGAATAATGGTCGGATCGCCTTCAAGCTGAATAACGGCGTCGGGGTCGGTTAAACCCTCAACGGTTAAGTTGGCTTCGCGGATGCGGCTCACTTCGTCCAGGTTGGCTAACCGGAGGGTAGGGGGTATGGTGTCGATTACAACATTGGCGCTTTGGGCGCTGGCTCGCACCGTGCCTTGCGCCGTAACCTGCACCTGGTAACGACCATCGGCGGCTGTTTGCCCCAGACTGCTTTGACCATTCCACACCGTTACATGCTGACCCCGCGTTTGAAATTCATTGGAAACAAGGGTCTGGATAGAATTTCCATTTGCATCAAGTACCTGGATAGTAACCTGAGCGTCTTCATTAAGAGTGTAACTAAAGTTAGTAGAGTCCTGGGCCTGGTCCCCGTTAGGCGAAATAATGCTGGGCGAGGCGCTGGCGGCTATTTTTGGAGTGCGTAGCCAATCGCCAATAAAGGTAACGCCCAGCAAAACTGCTACAGCGCCAATTGTGATAGCGGTAGCCAGCGGGCCAAAGCTCAACCCTTTGCTGGTTGCCCGCCGGCGGATTTTCTGTTTTTCTTGATCGATTTGTTGAAATCTTGTAGTCATAGTCTTTGCCCTTAACTAGCTATTGAAAGGTGTTATGTGAGGCGTGATGCGTGATGTGTGATAATTTATCAAGTAGAATCATCATGCATCATACAAAACCTAATCTATCTCAAGCATAATTAACCCGGCATCATCTTTGGGCGGCTCCCACTCCGGCAATTCGCTGTGATGCGGCACACGCACAGGACGACGATATTGGCCGGTATTTTTGGAGGTTGCCTGTCTTTTTGTTTCGCCATTTCTCTGGACTTGCACAGGTTGTGAGGAACGTTTAGCGGCACGCTTGAAAAAATTAAAGGATGGCGCTTTAAGCGCTTTTTTGGCTTTTGTTTGTCGACGCATTGCCCAGAAACTTCGCTTGGGAGCTACCGGCAGGTCAAGCGATTCTCTAAGGGTATACACGATTGTGCCGGTAATAATAACTGCCAGCAGAGAAAAAAGCGGCGCAACCGGGTCTTGCGATACCAGAGCCGTTGAATCTGTCACGGCATCCTTGAGCCAGTAAGGCAGGCTAACGTGAGTGGCCAGCATAATCAACCCGCCTCCGGCAGTAACTACCATAATGGACCAGGGCGCGCGATATTTTACCCATTTACGCCCGGCCAAAGAACCGACAAACCCGCCGGCCACAGCCCAGCCAACAATCTGTAGCAAGTTGTAAAGAATAATGCTGGACGTGGCCGCAAAAGGCTCAATGAGCAGCAACAAAGTTTCCAGAGAGTTGGCGTCTTGAAAACGAACCGCAATCATTTGAATATCGGGG
Organism: Chloroflexota bacterium; assembly: GCA_024277275.1. Taxonomy (GTDB): domain Bacteria; phylum Chloroflexota; class Anaerolineae; order 4572-78; family J111; genus JAJRVO01. The sequence continues at coordinate 4,186 of JAJRVO010000509.1, read as the reverse complement.
GTTTGACCGGCCATCACCAGCCAGTCAATGTTAAGGCCGCCCATACCGCCAATAACTTTACCCCATACTGCGGCCAACCCGCCAACCCAAACGCCGCTCATACCGCCCCACCACAAGCCTCCCAAAATGGGAATCAGCCAGTGCAGGTGATATTCTGCCAGTAAAGGCGTGGCCAATACCAGGGCGGTTGCGCCCAGGTAATGAATAAAAAGGCGATGACCCAACGTGCTAATAGCCAAAAAAAGCACGGCCAAATAAAGATTAATGGTGTAAACGGGATAAACCATAGCAACCACGGCCAACATATAGGCCGCCGGCGGCCAGCGAATTCCCAAAATGGCAATAGCCGTACCGGTAACCAGCACCCAGTTATAGGGATACACATCCAGGCTGCTTAAAGCCAAAGTAACCAGCGTGGCAAATCCAAAAGCCGTTAACGAGCCTTCTAACAAGCCCTGATAACGACGATATATGCTGTGCGGTCCTCTTAATGTTTGTGCAATCATAATAATAAGTTTAATGAGTTTAATGAGTTAGGTGAGTTAACGGGTTGGGGCTATTTCTCATTCCCAAACTCCAGTTTGGGAACGAGAATAAAAAATTCAATCCAAAATCTAAAATCTAAAATCGATATTATCCCAATTCTATTTGACGCAAGCCGCCATTACCGCGTATCGGAAGCAGGGGTTGAGGCTCAGGGGGTTCGGAGGCGGGGCGGGCATGCTTGCGCGCCCACTGACGGAGGGCGGTGATTTTGCTTTCCATAGTCTGGGACAAGGGAATGGTGCTTTTTATATTTTGGAGCAAATCCTCGGTGGTCAATTCACGTTCATTTTCAAAGGCGTCGTATAAACCATCTATGATGATCTGCTCGATTTCGGCTCCGCTAAAACCTTCGGTGGCGACGGCCAGTTTGTTTAAATCATAATTCAGGGCGTCGCGGCCTCTGCGGGCCAGGTGAATGACAAAGATTTCGCGGCGTTCTTGAAGCTGGGGTAAATCAACAAAAAAGATTTCATCAAAGCGACCCTTCCGCAGCATTTCGGGCGGCAGGGCGGAGATATCATTGGCCGTTCCAATCATAAAAACCGGCGAGGTTTTTTCTTGCATCCAGGTCAACAGGCTGCCAAAAACGCGGGCCGAAGTCCCGGCGTCGGAACTGCCGGAACCGGTACTTACGGCCAGTCCTTTTTCCATTTCGTCTAGCCAAAGAACACAGGGCGACACATTCTCGGCCAGGCGCAGCGCCGATCTGATATTTTGCTCCGATGAACCAACCAACTCGCTAAATACCCGTCCCAGGTCAAGGCGAAGCAGGGGTAACTGCCACTGACTGGCGACGGCTTTGGCCAGCAAACTTTTACCGGCCCCCTGTACCCCCAACAATAACAACCCTTTGGGTTCCGGCAAACCAAAAAGACGAGCTTTCTCACTAAAGGCCATACCCCGTTTGCGGAGCCATTGCTTAGCCAAACCCAAGCCGCCTACATTAGAAAAGCCCTCCACCGACTCGTAATACTCCAGCACCTGCGAGCGGCGAATCAACTGCTCTTTTTCGGCAATGATGATGCTTAAATCAAGTTTGCGGCCCATAACCAGGCTTTTGGCAAATACGTTTTCGGCCTCGATGCAGGTTAGACCCCGGGCTGCCTTAAGCACGCGTTCGCGCTCGTCCCCCGTCATCTTTAATTGGACGCCGGCAATCTCGCGGGCAGAACGCACCACCCTGTCCAGCGAGATTTCAAGCTCGTCAAGAGTGGGCAGGGAGTAGTCCAAGACCGTAATATCCTTTTCCAGATCGGCCGGAAAGCGGCGGATAGGAGACAAGATGATCAGGGTTTTGCGGCTTTCCTTTAACTGGTTGGTAATGTCTCGCAGCCGCCGAATGATGACCGGATGGTCGGTACCGCCCCGGTCGCTGTCCAGGAAAGGATGAAAATCTTTTAAAACAAAGATTGCCGCTTCTTGCGATTGGGCCACAAAGTCAAGCGCGTTGAGCGGGTCGCGGGTCGCCGGGTCGAGCGGTTGGGTTTGAACCACGTCAAGCGGCGCAATGCCGTTGGTCAAGGTCCAGCCGTATAGCTTCTTGCGGCGCTCAATGGCGACTTGTCGCAGCATATCTTCAATGCGACGCTCTTCCCAGGAAACAATGTAAATAATGGGATATTTGGCCCGGGTAAGTGTATTCAGTTCGTCAACACGTTGTAAAGTTAGCATCTTATCAACATGACATAACAACATGACATAATACTTGACTATAACATAATTGGGTATAGTTGTCAATGAAACGGCGCAGATATTGGCAATAAAACGGGGGACTTTTGAATAGATAGAATGTAAGGATTCGGTAATTCAACGTCGCCATCAAAAAAACGAATGATGAACGACGGTGGACGAACGACAAGAATCCTGTGCTATCGTTGCATTCGTCCACTGTCGTTCGTCCGGTTGAATAGAACAACCTAAACAATTACCGAATCACTTCAGAATCAATGTAGAGTATAGTCAAAATTACCTGAAAATCTTATTGACTTTGATATAGAAGACGTGATAACATAATACATAGGCCAAACAATGTACAAACCGCAATCTTGGGGATGATTATGGAGGCAATATATGGCCCGGTATCAGATATTATATTGGAGATACGTTCCATTGGGGGTAAAAGCTATCGATATCAACGGCACGGTCAGAAAAAATCTACCGTCCAAATTCCACGAGGTTTTTCAGGATGCGGCTGCGCGGGGGGGACAAGATAGCGCCGCCATTTACACCACGTCCGGTTTTAGATGGGCGGAAGAACAGGATCGAGAAGGTACCGCCAACGAAGTAGTTGCTGCTATAGTTAAAGAATTAACAGACACTTGGGATCAAGAAAAGGCATTGGCCGCGTATCAGAAGCAACAACCGGAGACTGACAAACAGTTCCTTAAGTTAAAAGGATTGTAGCTCAGCACTATGAAGATAAAAACAGCTCTTTCAAAAACCAAATTCTCACCGGCCAGACGATACTATCGTTTATGGCCTCTCTTTCTGGTGTTGGCGGCAATTATGGCGCTGGCAGTGGGTGGCGTGTATGCCCGGCAAGTTGGTCGACAAACAAATCAAGTCACAACCAGCCAGACCACCGTGTCTGTCACCACCATCACCATCCCCACCCATCCGGTTGATAATGCCCTCACCTATCACACCAACCCCACTTATAATATGTCCTACGCCTGGCTTGACCGGGGCCGGTACGATGGCGGGCGCATTGAAAATCGCACTTATAATTTAATTATCCTGGAAAATGATTATCTAAAGTTGAGTGTTTTGCCGGAGCTGGGCGGGCGCATTTACCAGGCTATTTTTAAACCAACCGGCAACAACATCTTTTATCAAAACCCGGTCCTAAAACCCTCTCCGTGGGGACCGACCGAGATGGGCTGGTGGCTGGCTGCCGGAGGGATGGAGTGGGGCCTGCCGGTTGAAGAACATGGCTACGAGTGGGGCGTCCCCTGGGCGTATCAAATCACCGATTTGCCCGATGGAGCGATGGTTGAAGTGTGGGACACTACCGCCGGCGACAGGTTGCGGACAAAAGTCGCCATCACCCTACCCGATGACGCCGCCTTTTTTACCGTGGCTCCCATCCTCGAAAATCCCACCGGCCAGGCCGTTGATTACAAATTTTGGCTCAACGCTATGCTGGCCCCCGGCCCGGCCAATCAAGTTAGTCCCAATTTACGCATTGTCATGCCCACCGACCGCGTTACCGTCCACTCCACCGGCGATTCTCGCCTGCCCGGTCCGTGGGCCGAAGCCGGGTGGCCGATTCACAACGGGGTTGATTGGAGCCTGCTTGGCAATTGGCGAGAGTGGTACGGCTTTTTCCAGCGTCCCCGCGCCGCCGGTAATTTTCAGGCCATTTATGATGAAGGTTACGATGAAGGGGTAGTCCGCGCTTACGACAGTCAGGTTACTCAGGGAGCCAAATTCTTTGCCTTTGGTTCCGGTCCCCAAGCCATTTCGCCCGACCTCTACACTGACGACAACTCCAGCTACGTTGAAATTCACGGCGGCATCGCCCCCACCTTTGCCGATACGCGCCGTCTTGAAGCGGGCGCGTCAATTAGCTGGTCCGAGCGCTGGTATCCGGTGGCCGGACTGGGCAGCCTGACCTGGGCCAATGAACAGATTGCTCTTT
>JAJRVO010000508.1 GCA_024277275.1 Chloroflexota bacterium | reverse complement strand
GATAGTTGACTCCATCGGCAGCGATTACTCGCAAACCCGGTACTTGCTTTGGACAAAGCCATTAGCAAACGAGCGTGTTTCAAGGTGTTGCAACTTCACGTCTTTATTTGCCGGACCAAATAGGGGGATGCCTCTGCCAATGAGGACTGGGATTCTTGTAATTATGATTTCCTGAATTAAATTGGCATTCAGGAAGCCTTGAATCATTTTTCCGCCATCGATATATAAATGCTCTGCCCCTGATTCCAGGAGGTTTTTAACCAACTCAGTTGGAGAGCACGATCTTAACTCAACGGTATTGGGCAAATCATCTGAAAGCTGAGTCAACGTGCTGCTTAGAACCACAACACGCTTGCTGCCATAGGGCCATTGCCCAAAAGAAAGAACCATTTCATAAGTGTTGCGACCCATAACCAGAACATCAATGGAATCCATAAACGCCTTGAACCCAAAGTCGTCATCACCGCTTTCGCTATCGCCGCTTCCGCCATCGCTCCCCGGCAACCAATCAAGGTCGCCATTTTCTCTGGCAATAAAACCATCAAGGCTGGTGGCAATATAAACAGATGCTTTCACGATTTTCTCCTTGCTTGATTAGCAATATAACGCCCAAAATTAGGCGGTTATGGACAGGCGGGGACACCTTCAAGGCAAATGCTACACCAAAGGCGCAATCAATTTCTAAAAGCGAAAGGGTAGTAATTCGCCTGTGTTTTTTGTTGGGTTGCGCGTTACAAGTGAAGGTATGGCAACAGTTTAGTTATTAACTCTTAACCTTCGCAGCATAAGTTTTTTATGTGCTAGTCGAATAGTTTCTATTTGTTTCTTTGATAATCCTATCCCATACTCAAGTATTACGGTATCCGTATAATCTAATAAGGTTTCTAAATCTACTTCTTCTCTAATCATTTCGTCCACTTGCAAAAATTGTTCATCACTTGCAGATACCAAAGGAATCTGTAATTTTTCTATTTCACTCGGTACCAGTTCTAATACACCACCACCATAATGTCTGCCTAATAACTCTGCATACAAAAAAGTTAAGGAGTTTAGAAAAGAAAAAACCAAATTCTTGGCTTGGTTTTCATAGCCTGACTTCATTTTTATACGATACGCTGTATCTGTTGAATATGCACCGAGTTTATTCAGTACCAACCGGGGAAAGCGGTGACATCGTTTCAATAATCCAACTCCAGAAACCCAGACGTAGGGAACCACATACCAAGGAGTACGAATACGACATTTGTATCGAGTATGTAAACTTTGTAATTCTCCAAACTCAATATAATCTCTCATTTTTGATGGAAGTTCATCAACTGGTTTATTGGGGAAACTCAAAAAATGAACATCTTTTCCGGCTAATCTGTTACTTTCATGGTCAGTATTTGTATAAGAAATACCTTTGATAAGTTCACTCTTTGCCAACATCGGGGCAGCGATATGACTCATTTGATATTGACTTAAAGTAGAATCATTCACTACAAAAAATTTATTGGCTCCGGTTACAATGCCAATATCAACTTCTGCAATGTCCTCAAACGAAAAAACTTTTTTGTTTTCCTGAACACAATCCAGAATGGCTAACTCTTCATCATCAAGTAAAGCTAACATCCAATTTCCATTCCAAGCAGGCGGTTTCTGATGAAGCTTTTGCCGTGTAAGTTTTAGGTTTTGCAAATCTTCCCAATCATTCAAATCAATAATTTGTAAATCTGCTTGCTGACGATCTTCGAATTCAAATAAACTGAGTTGTAAAGTGTTTTTTTTGTTTGGTAATGGCGCAAAATTTGATCGTTCTTTCTTAATCCCAAGCAATAAAACTACACCTTGAAGTGTTTCAGGAAATACAATTTCTCGGAAATGAATGATTGTAATTAATTGCATCTCCTGTTCCAAGAACAAACGCAGACCATTTGCATGTTGGATATGCATGATTTCAGAGGGAACAACCATAGCCAGACGACCATTTGGAGCAAGATGCATAATACTGGCTATTACAAAAGGCACCCAGGCATTGGTACGTTTAGAAAAAGATGTATTGGCTTGTTTGAAGATGGCTTTTGCTTTATCACGCTGTTCTGTTTCAAAATACTGGTAGCGGATATAGGGGGGATTACCAATAATAGCATCCCATTTATTTCCATTTACAGACTCAAACCAATTAAAAAAATCATCATTAACAACTTTAACCTCGGTTGTGAATTTACGTAATGAATCCGCAACTAAATCAGCCTTTTGAGCTTCTTGGGGAATAATTTCAACCGCATCTATAAAAGCAGGAGCAGTTCTATTACCACTATTAATTTGCTCAAAGATGGCTTGCAAGAAATGCCCATCACCACAACTGGGTTCTAAAACCCGTTGGGGTTGATGTTCCAGCGCCCAATGACTTAGAAAATCGGCTATAGGCGGTGGTGTATAATAACCACCGCGCAGTTTTTTTGCGCTTTCCCGTGATTTAAAATTCATGCCGGCAACTTAACCTGCTCAATAATGTTCTCAATATTGTATAGCCGGTTTATCATCGTATCCAAATTATTTTTTGTAGCCCGTTGTTGTTTCTCTAATCGGTTACGTTTAGCCTGGGATGTGGTTATACTTAACTCCCGACAAACTGAGTGTAGATTTTGATTTGCTTGAATAATGTCTCTATATAATTGAGTACGTGAGTTTTCGGTTGTTGTATCAATATGCGGGATGGGGATTTCTTTCAATACTGCGGTACCCCGTGAAAACCACCCTCCACGAAAAGGGCTTCCACGTTTCCGACAAAAAAATTCAATTGCTTTATGGTTGAGCAATGCATGAATAAAAAGAAGATTGTAAGGCGAGTTTTCATGATCTTTCTGAAAAGCAGCAATTGCACACTCACCAGCCGTTCCGCCAGACGCTAATAGTGTGTTGGTGTCATCATAAACATATTTATCACCCAGGCTGTTTACACCCACAACAATTTTCAACCGACTTTCAAATGCGGTTAATGCTTGTTGACGACCATAGCGATACCATTCGTCTGAAGGGTAAGGTTTTGGACTAATATCGCGCCGCTTTAAATCTTCACGATTGTGGTTTAGCCAGGCATAAGTCAAAGGATAATCTGATTGCATCACATCTGACGGAATTACAGAGGCGTTTAACCGTTGATTATCAATCTCAATGTAATAAGGGAAAATTACATATGCTGTACGAGGCAGAGGAAAAAATGACTTCAACTCGGTCACATTACCTTCGCAAAATGGCTTTAAGATAGCTTTTTCTATATGTCATTTACGATTATTTTTTACAAAAGAAATTGTGCCTGGCCCACTGTCTTGCCAGCCGGTTATCACGTAAACGGGATTTCGACTCGTCTGAATACCGTTAAACACATCAGCCACATCCTTTAGCAACTGTGTGTTTTGTGATAAGGCTTCTAACAAGTCTAACTCTGTATATGTACCGGGTAATATCCAAGCATTTTCGCCGGAAACGTAACGACGAGGAATTTGCATACCTATCTGATTTTGTTGGTACTGTCGGAGCCAATCTTGGGGTGTGCTGATATTTTCGTATGAAAGAGGGGTTTTATCTAAACTTTGGGGACGTTTTTTTGAGAAATAGAGTAGACAGGTATAGGTCGTCTTTCCCTGAAACAACTGCGCATTGCCAAAATCAACTATACGGGTTAGGAAACCACCTGTAGATAGAACACCACGAATTTTCTTGCCAGACTCTATGTGTGAAAATTTTCTTGAAACCACCATGCCACATTTGCCGTCTGGCGTAAGCAATGAGTTTACAGTTTTTTCCAAGAACAAATAATATTTATCAAACTGTTTGAAAATGGTTTGATAATGCCCTCGTTGTTTGTAAAATTTATACTCGACTGGTTCCAGGTTTTTGATATCTTCAGTCTTTAGGTAGGGGGGATTACCTACGACACCATCAAATTTTGCAGGAATATCTTCGCCCCAATTTAATGGTACGCCAATCAAATCAGGATTGTTGTCATAGGCATAAATGCGATCATCTACCAGAGAGTCGCCATAAATAATGTTATCATCAAGGGGGGGTAATATAGCATTGCCGGATGGCAACGAGTCTGTAGATTCATCCTCTAACAATTTTACAAGCAAACTAAAACGGGTTACTTCAACCGCCGAGTAGTCTCGGTCTACACCGTAGATGCAGCTTTGTAATAGTTCGCATTTCTTTTGAAAGGTTAGTTGCCATCCATCAGTAGTCTGAAAAATAGCGTTTTGATTATTTTGCGCTTCAAAAGAGTTTATGGCAGTTTCTATTAACTGGCTAAATGCAGCAATCAGAAAACCGCCGGAACCACAAGCTGGATCAATAATCTTTTTCTCTAGAATTTCTTCAAAGCGTAACCCTTCAAAAATTGAAGGTAAAGTGTCGTCAATAATTCGGTTGATTAAAGGTGGAGGCGTTGGAACAATATCCCGACCTTCATTTTCAGGTTTTGGATGCAATCTAACCGCTGCATCAGAGATATAAATGCGTTCATGCAAAAATTGTTCATAAACATAACCAAGAAATCCCGGTTCAAAAACAGCAAAAGTATAGGGCGCTTGCGGAAAGTAGAGAGAGTCGATAATTTCGCGGACAGTCGTGCTATTTAGGCGAATTTGCTGTTGCCCTAAATTGCAAAGCGGATCGTGTTCAGTTTCAAATAACCCTGAATCAAACCTCTTGTCTACCTCTGTGAGAAAATTAATGAATTGGAGCCAGTCATTTGAAGCTGCAATTTGCTGTAATTGCTGGTATGTTTGTATCCCTCTATCCTCACACATTCGCAGAAAAAGAACACGTAGGATAAAACGTTCCACAATTTCATTGGCTGTTTGCTGGTCTGTATCTGGTTTATCAGTGATGATGTCAGTAGCCAGATTCAAACGCCATTGATTTAATCTTTCCAAGAAAAACAGGTCTATAGCTTCTTCTGGACGGTTTACGGTTTGAGCAGAAAAGTATTCATCAAATTGTCCTGAATAAACTGCTTCGCGGGAGATAAGTTTTTTAATTTCTTCAAGTTTTTCCGCATATTCTGAATAGTGGAAACGGTATAAGCGGGAATGAGAGGGGGCGTGATTCTGAGCCGGTTGTGTTGTTGTATCGTAGATAACAAGATACTCAAAATTTGTGAGGATGGAAATTTTGAGGTTGGCTGACCAGCCATATCTGCGTATTTGAAATGCGGGTGGAAGGAAGCTGATTATGTCAATATTTGGCTTTTTTGCTTCTACATAAAATTTTCGCTCTGGGCCAAGTTTAAATTCATAATCGGGTCGTTTTGTTTGTTTATCAACGGCAACTCGTGTCTCTCTTACTACTTCCCGAAATCGACGTGATAAATTACGTTCATTTCGCACATCCCAACCCAAAAGTTCAAAGAATGGATTAATAAAATCTTCACGAATATCAGTTTCGCTATACAAACTATTCCGATTGATATATTCGTTTCGGCGCTGATGATAACGGTCAATTAACTCTTGCATAGTCTCAACTGTGATATAGTTATTTGGTAAGTTGGCACATTATTATATGTCAAATAGACCATTTGAGCTAATCTTTTGTAACAAACGAATAATTGAGAGGATTAGTGAGGAGAACAAAAACAAAAATTCACCTTTACCTCAAATCCGAGCGATATCCGAAACAAGGCTCGCTTTTTTGCATTATAACGAGCTTAACTGTCAGATTATGTTGGTTTGACCGGTCCTTATACGCCAAAGGCGTCGCGGATGCGGTCGAAGAAGCTCTTTTCGCGTTGGGGGATAACTTCCCGGTCAAGGGTTTTGCCCAACTCAAGCAACATTTCGCGTTGGTCTTTGGTTAAATTGGTGGGGGTACGAACTTGAATGGTGACCACCTGGTCGCCCCGGCTGGAGGTAGTGCCGTCGCGGCGCAAACGGGGAACCCCTTTGCCTCGCAATCGAATGGTATTGCCGGTTTGCGTGCCGGCGGGGATGGTCATCAGCTCGTTGCCGTCTAGCGTGGGAACCTCTACCTCGTCGCCCAGGGCGGCCTGGGTAACATTTATAGCCAGTTCCAGATGGATGGTATCGTCTGAGCGGCGGAAATAGGTGTGGGGTTTAACCTTGATAACGACGTACAGATTGCCCGGCGGCCCGCCGTAAACGCCGCTCTCTCCCTCGCCGGAGAGGCGAATTTGGGTGCTGTGGTCCACGCCGCCCGGTATTTTTACAGACAGGCGACGAGTGTTGACAATATTTCCTTGTCCCTGGCACGCTTTGCAGGGGGAGGTGATGATTTCGCCCTGTCCCTGGCAGCGATGGCAAGTACTGATATTGATGAAAAAGCCGCTTTGTCGCCGAACTTCGCCGGTGCCGTTACATTCCGGGCAGCGAATGGGGGTGGTCCCCGGTTCTGCCCGATTGCCGCTGCAAGTTGGGCAGGTCTCTTGGCGCGGAACCTCTATTTCTTTCTCGATGCCACAGACAGCCTCTTCAAACTCAAGGGTCAGTTCATAACGCAGGTCCGCCCCCCGGCGCGGGCGGCGCGATTGGCGTCCACCCCTTTGGCCAAAGCCGCCAAAACCGCCAAAAACCTCTTCAAATATTTCAAAGGGGTCGCGAAACCCTCCGCCAAAATCAAACCCTCCGCCGCCAAAGCCTCCCGAACTGCTGCTTACGCCGGCGTGGCCAAAGCGGTCGTACATACTTCGCTTTTGCTCGTCGGCCAAAATCTCGTAGGCTTCATTAACTTCCTTGAATTTAGCTTCGGCGCCGGCCTCGCTGCTGACATCGGGGTGGAATTTGCGAGCCTGCCGGCGATATGCTTTTTTTATTTCATCTTGTGAAGCGCCTTTGGCTATGCCCAGCACTTCGTAGTAGTCGCGTTTGTCACTCATAAAATCTCAGATTCTTTTTAACTCAATACTAATTCTGGGATGGTTCACAATTTGGTTGACACTTTGCTGCCTGACGAAAAACGAAAGACGAATGACCAACGACGGACGGTGAAAAAACGTAAACGTCCGTCGTTGGTCATTCGTCAAAAGTGTCCTAGCTTGTTTCCGTAAATTCGCCTTCAACAACATCTTCATCCGGGCCGCTTTGGCTGTCGCCGTCGCCATCAGGAGGTTGTTCTCCTGGGGCTGCGCCGGGACCTGTCGCTCCGGGGTCGCCGGCTCCGTACATTTCTGTCCCGATTTTTTGTAAGGTTTGGCCTAAGTCGGCGGTGGCTTGAGTAATGGCATCCAGGTTGTCTTGTTCCTGTGCCTTTTTAACAGCCTCAATTTTGCTTTCGACTTCGCTTTTGAGGTCGGCGCTGATTTGCTCGCCCTGCTTGTTTAGTGTTTTTTCAGCGGCAAAAACAAGCGTGTCGGCCTGATTGCGGGCCTCGATGTGGCTTTTGCGTTGGATGTCTTCCTCTTTGTGTTGCTCGGCTTCGTTAACCATTTTTTCAATTTCATCGTCGCTTAAGCCGCTGGAGGGGACAATCTGCATGCTTTGCTTTTTTTCCGTTGCTTTATCTTTGGCCGTGACATGCAAAATACCGTTGGCGTCAATATCAAATGTAACCTCAATTTGGGGTATGCCGCGCGGCGCTGGCGGAAGACCGTCCAGAATGAATTGGCCCAGGCTCTTGTTATCGGCAACCATCGGGCGTTCACCTTGCACTACGTGAATTTCAACCTGGGTTTGGTTATCGGCTGCGGTGGAGAATATCTGGCTCTTTTTGGTGGGAATGGTGCTGTTGCGTTCGATGAGCGGCGTTGCCACATGCCCCAGCGTTTCAATGCTGAGCGTCAGCGGGGTCACGTCGAGCAGCAGCACGTCTTTAACCTCGCCACCCAGTACGCCGGCCTGAATAGCCGCGCCTATTGCAACCACTTCGTCGGGATTAACACCCTTGTGAGGGTCTTTGCCAAACAGTTTCTTGACTGCTTCCTGAACGGCGGGCATTCGGGTTTGCCCCCCTACCAGAACAATCTCATCAATTTTATTGGCGGTAAGGTTGGCGTCTTTTAGCGCTTGTCGACAAGGGTCTAGTGAGCGGGTGACGAGTCTATCAGTCAGTTGTTCCAGTTTGGCCCGGGTGATTTACAGGTTTAGGTGTTTGGGGCCGGAAGCGTCGGCGGTGATGAAGGGTAGGTTAATTTCGGTTTGTTGGGTGGCCGATAGCTCAATTTTGGCTTTTTCGGCCCCTTCTTTCAGGCGTTGCAGAGCCTGTTTGTCATCTCGCAGGTCAATGCCTTCATCCTTTTTAAATTCATCGGCAATGTAATCAATAACCATTATGTCAAAATCATCGCCGCCCAAAAATGTGTCGCCGTTGGTGGCTTGAACTTCAAAAACGCCGTCGCCCACATCTAAAATTGACACGTCAAACGTGCCGCCGCCCAGGTCGTACACCACAATTTGCTCGTCGCCTTTTTTCTCCAGGCCATAGGCCAGCGAGGAGGCGGTGGGTTCGTTGATGATGCGCAGCACTTCTAGCCCGGCAATTTTACCGGCGTCTTTGGTCGCCTGACGCTGAGTATCGTTAAAATAAGCGGGTACGGTAATTACGGCCTGAGTAACGGTCTCGCCCAGGTAAGCTTCGGCGTCGTTTTTGAGTTTTTGTAGAATCATCGCGCTGATTTCGGGCGGAGAGTACTCTTTGCCATCCATCACCACGCGCACGTCGCCGTTGGGGGCTTCTTTGACCTGGTAGGGTACAAGGTCTATGGCTCGTTGCACCTCCGGGTCTTTATATTTACGCCCCATAAAACGTTTTACGGAAGAGACGGTATTTTCGGGGTTGGTTACAGCCTGACGTTTAGCTACCTGACCCACCATCCGCTCGTTGTTTTTTGGGTTTACGGCCACAATTGAAGGCGTGGTTCTATTGCCTTCTGCATTGGGGATAATGGTAGGTTCCCCGCCTTCCATAACGGCCATAGCCGAGTTTGTTGTACCCAGGTCGATGCCTATAATTTTTGCCATGTTGTTTGTTACTCCTGATAATTTGTTGAATTTTTTAGTGGTCAGTGGTCGGTAGTCGGTAGTCGGTAGTCAGTAGTCGGTAGTCGGTAGTCAGTAGTCGGTAGTCAGTAGTCGGTAGTCGGTAGTCAGTATTCAGCGAGTTGAAGTTACTGATTACTGGTTACTGATTACTGACTACTGGTCATTTGGCTACTCTAACCAATGCCGGGCGAATGACCCGATTACCGATTTGATACCCTTTGCGAAGTTCAGCAATAATATCGCCGTCCTCGTGTTCTTCATTGTCTTCATAACTGACAGCTTCGTGAAAGTTGGGGTCAAACTTACCCTCAGTACCGATGGGCATTACGTTTTGGTCATCGAGTATTTTATCTAATTTGCGTTGCACCAGCCGAAAGCCCTCTACCCAGCCAATCACCTGCCCGTCGAGTTCCTCCGGGAGGTTTTGAAAGGCCAGGTCCATATCATCCAGGGCGCTGACCACGCCCTCTAAAACTTCGCCTTTAATTCTATCACGCTGAAGTTTGCGCTGTTCTTCCTGGCGACGTTTGTAATTAGCTAACTCGGCGACCGCGCGTTGCCAGTTGTCCAGATTTTTTCCGGCTTCCTGTCGAGCCAGTTCAAGCTCTTCTTCCAGGCTTAGAGGAGTCTGTTCTTCTTCCGTTTCGATTTCTTCTTCTACCTCAATTTTGTCGGTTTCGGTTGAAACCTCTTCCGTTGGCGTTTTTTCGGTTTCGGTGGAATCTGCGGCTTCTGTTTCAGGGCTAGAAACTTCTTCGGTCTTTGCCTTGATATTTTCTTCAGTTTCTACCACATCAACCTCTTTTTCTGTACTCTTTTTTGTCTTTTTTTTACTCATAAGCGCCTTCTCCCAGAAATTTAAAAAGTAAAATTGGGGGGTATAAAAATTTGGGATGATTTGGGTTTTGGAACTTCTTTAGCTTGTGTATCCGTAGAGATCGCTAATTAAATTGCTCATTAAGTGCGACATATAACGCACAACAGAAACGGTTCGGCTGTAGGGCATACGTAACGGTCCAATAACTCCCATTGCGCCGCTGGCCTCTTCAACACCGTAGCGAGCCAGCACAATGCCGACTTCTGAAAACTCTTCCCACTTGCCCTCGCCGCCAATAATAATCTGCACGCCGCCGTGTTGTAAGGCTTCGCCAACCAGCTTCTCTACCACCTGGCGTTCCTCAAGAGCGCGAATAATTTGCTGGATGCCTTCACGCTCCTTGAATTCCGGGTGGTTGAGGATATTCAATAGCCCATCGCGATAGATATCGCTGCTGCGCCGGGTATCTATCCGGCGCATGGTATCTACCACCACTTCGCTTACTTTAACGGCTACATCGCCGAGGGTGGTCGCTATTGGGGCGATGCTGTTGGCGTCCAGCTCTCCCCACAAGCCGGTCAGTTGTCGAGCCAACGGAACCAGTGCATCCTGGTCAACCGGGCTTTCAAGCGTAATAATTTGCTGCTTGAGCGTGCCCCCCTGCAAAACCAAAATTAGCAAGATAATGTTGTCCCGGATAGAGATAAGTTCGATATGCTTTAAATGGCAAAGCACGCTTTTTGGCGCAGTTATTAATGAGGCGTTGTGCGAGGTATGAGCCAACACGGCTGCGCTTAAGCGCAACCATTGGTCAAGCTCCAGTCGAGCCTGGTGAAACTGATGGCTAATCATACGCTGCTCTTCGTTGGGCAGCTCCACCTGCTCCATCAGTTTTTCTACAAAGTAGCGATACCCCGTCTCAGTTGGGACTCGGCCGGCAGAGGTGTGAGGCTGCATCAGGTAGCCAAACTCTTCTAGCACGGCCATATCATTGCGGATAGTGGCCGAACTAACGCCCAGGTTATAGGTTGTCATTATTGATTTTGAGCCAACAGGATTAGCCGTTCTTACATACTCCTGAACAATCAGGCGCAAAATATTCTGTTGTCTCTCAGATAATTGTGTTTCTGTCATAGACTTGCCGACCCTTAACGCTCGGGCATCCCGAGCGTTGTTAGCACTCAAGGCGTTAGAGTGCTAAAACACGGTTAGAAATCATACCATAGAATGAAAGGTAAGTCAAACTTAAGGGGCTTTTGGCTTATCATTGCACGCTTTAGTGCATTATCAGCCAGATTCTTGTTTTTATGACCGGGAAGTAAGAAGTAGGGGAAAAATCCTTACTCCCTACTCCCTACTCCCTACTTCCTACTTCTGTAGCTTTTCCAAACATCCTTACGCCTGTCGAAAGAGCTTATAATAGAGGTTATACAGCACAGGATTATAAACGTAATCATAAGCCCCTACACTTTTGACCAGTTGTCCCCCAAAACCCCGCTTAAAGCGATAAACACCCCACAACCCCTCTTGTCGATGGGAGAACTCTGCCTCCAGCGTGGCAATATCGGCATTAGGAATGCCCCATAAATCGTAATGGGAGCAGCCCCGGCTTTTAGCCCAGCGAATAGCAGCCCACTGAACCAAATAGGCGGGCATTAGATTGCGATGTGTGTTAGATGAAGCGCCGTAGAAATAATAGGAGTTTTGGCCCTGGCAAAAGGCCATTAGCGCAGCCAGCGGTTCGCCTTCAAACTCGGCGATGAGGAGGGCGCAGCGGTTGGGGGCAAAGAGCTTGTAGGCGGTTTGGTAGTAGCTTAGGCTGTGGATGCCAAACCTGTCGCGGGTAGAGGTTTGACGAGAAAGGTTGTAAAAGGTGGAAATATCGGTCTCGTCGCCGTGGCGGATGGTCACTCCTTTTCTTTTAGCCAGCCGGATATTGTAGCGGGTTTTCTGTTT
>JAJRVO010000507.1 GCA_024277275.1 Chloroflexota bacterium | reverse complement strand
GTAACATTCTGAAAGACAGAGAATAGGACACAGATTTTCGCAGATAAACACAGATTATGGTAAAAAACTAAACAAAAATCTGTGAAATCTGTGTTCATCTGTGTCCCATAAAAATGTTACTTTATGGCCGTTGGCAGTATAGCTGGAAAAAAATGAAATCTGTCCTTTTTTTCGGCAAACATACTGTAACTGCTTTGCTACGCCGATTTACGCATCTCTTTGATGCAACCGTCGCAAACTCCTCGAAATAACATAAGGCTGAGTGGTTCCAAAAACAGTTTTAAATTGTGTTGTGTATAGTAAAGATTACTTAGTATGTACTAGGAGGAGAAACGTATGTTTTCTAAAAAAGCAGGATTGTTGTTGGTAGTTTTTATTTTGTTGGGCCTTGTTGCCGCGTGCGGCGGACCGGCCCAACCCGAAACTATCACCGTTGTTGAGACGGTGGTGGTTGAAAAAGAAGTTCAAGGCGAAACCGTGACTGTAATAGAGACGGTTGAGGTAGTAAAAGAAGTTGAGGTAATCAAAGAGGTTGAAGTTGAGGTAGCCCCTGACGACCCCGATGCCGGCAGAGTCAGGCTGGACGTAGCTACCAGCACCGAACCGCCCAGCCTTGACCCCTCGCTAGGGACGGATACTACATCCATTTTCTACATTCGCCAGATGTTTGTTGGCCTGGCCAGCTTTGATGAAAATGCCAATGTTGTCCCCGCCCTGGCTACCGATTGGAGCGTGTCGGATGATGGTTTAGTATGGACCTTTAACCTGCGAGACGACATCCACTGGGTCCACCGAGACCCCACCACCGGCGAATTCGAAGACTTGGGACCTGTCACCGCCCAGGATGTGGTTTACGGCATCACTCGCACCCTCGACCCCAACTCTGCCTCAGATTATGCTTACGTGTTATATATTATTTCGGGAGCCGAGGAATTGAACACCGCCGACCCGAACGCCGAGGACTTTGCCGATATTATGGCCGGTCTGGGCGTGACGGCGCCGGATGACACCACGGTCGAGATTACCCTGCATACCCCGGCAGCCTACTTCCCCGCTCTTGCAGCTATGTGGGTCACTTTTCCACAACCCCAGGCAGCCATAGAGCAATGGGGCGACAACTGGACCGAAGCCGGCCTGATTGTCACCAACGGTCCCTATACCTTGCGAGAATGGACCCACGGAGCGGAGATCTGGATTGAAAAGAACCCATTGTGGGTTGACGCCGACAAGGTGCAGATTGAATTGTTTGGCGGCCCCATCATTACAGAAGCCTCCACAGAAATGGCTCTGTATGAAAACAACGAGCTTGATGTAGTGGGTTCCCCCGGCGTGCCCCCGCCCTTGCCCGATATGGACCGCATCAAGAGCGATGCCCAACTTAGCCAGGAACTATTCATTGCGCCACGCCTGTGTACCTACTACTACGGCTTTGTTACCAGTAAGCCTCCCTTTGATGATCCGGTACTGCGCAAAGCCTTTGCCGCGGCCATCGATCGCCAGAGCCTAATTGACAACGTCACCAAGGGTAACCAAACGCCAGCCCACTCCTTTGCGCCGCCGGGCATCTTTGGCAACGTGGCCGATGATATGGAAATTGGTTCCTTTATGGTAGAAGCCAACTATGCCGACCAGGTGGCTCAAGCCCAAGAGTGGGTAGCCGAAGCAGGATATCCTGAGGGCGAGGGTCTTGACGTTCTGCTAATGCACAACACCTCCGAAGGCCATGCCCAGATTGCCCAGGCCGTGCAAGCGATGTGGCAAGAAGCCTTCCCTAAGGCCAACATCACCATCGAAAATCAGGAATGGGCCGTTTATCTGAAAACGTTGCTGCCTGACTCCCCCGACGAAGAAAAGCCAAATGTTTATCGCCTGGGCTGGTGCGCCGACTACCCGGACAGCAACAACTGGTTAAACGAGGTCTTTAATTCCAAGAGCGGTCAAAACTACGCCAAATTCACCAATGAGGAATTTGACGCTCTGGTTGAAGAGGCCGCCTTTGAGCCAGATCCGGCCAAGCGCCAAGAGCTTTACAGCCAGGCTGAGGACATCTTCATCAACCAGGAAACAGCCATCGCCCCCATTTACTACTACACCTACGTCCGTCTCTACAAGCCCTGGGTGAACCCTGTAATCAGCCCCGTCAGCGGAGACCCCATTGCCGAATGGACAATTGACTGGGACGCCAAGCTAGCTGCCCAAGAGTAAGTTTGCTTATTTTTTTTCTTAAGTAAGAAAGTACAACCAAAAGCGACGTGGTTTTTCGCAGTAAAGGCTACGTCGCTTTTTCTGAATAATTAAAAAATCTGGAGTGTCAAAGTGTGCTTTGACACTCCAGAATACTATTCTTCCAAGAAGTCAGGAGGAACGATTTGACGGCATATATTATCCGACGACTTTTGTGGTCTATTCCTGTATTGCTCTTATTGACTTTTGCCATCTTTGCCCTAATGAGGGCCATCCCCGGCGGCCCCTTTGACTTTGTTGGCGATAAAAGCCTGCCCAAAGCTGTAGTTCAAAACCTGGAGCGGCGTCACCACCTGGATTGGCCGCTGGGCTGGCAATTTTCATCTTACGTTTTGGGTGATGACATTACAGGCGTCATCTGTAATGGACTGTCTTTCTTGCCCGGTTGCGATGCCGTTCAGGCCACCTATCAACTTGGCGTTTCTCAGGGGTTGATTCGTGGCGATCTGGGAATGGCCCTGAAACTGCGTGGCCGCACGGTTAACGATCTGGTCAAAGAGTCATTTCCTATCTCTTTCCAACTGGGTATTATTTCTGTGGCCGTGGCCGTCCTTATTGGCATTCCGGCCGGGGTGTTAGCCGCTCTAAAACAAAACACCTGGCTTGATTACGGCAGTAGCTTTGTGGCCGTGTTGGGTTTATCTATTCCCAATCTGGTGCTAGGGCCACTGCTGATCTGGATTTTTCCCCTCACGTTAGGTTGGTTTGAGGTAGCCACGTGGGGGGCCAAACCTCCCTTCACGTTAGGGTTGTTTCCGACCACGATGGGCTGGAAATTTTGGACTCACGCCATATTACCGGCTGCCACTCTGGGAACCGGTTTCTCAGCAGCCATTGCCCGGCTTACCCGGGCCAGTTTGTTACAGGTTATTCGTGAAGATTATATTCGAACAGCCCGAGCCAAAGGACTCAAAGAGCGAACCGTGGTGGTTGTTCATGCCCTCAGAAACAGCCTTATCCCGGTAATTACCGTGCTAGGCCCCTTACTGGCTGCCGTAGTCACCGGCACCTTTGTGGTTGAACAGATTTTTGGCATCCCCGGTATGGGCAAGCACTTTGTAACCAGTATTGGCAATCGTGATTATCCTATCATTACCGGCGTTAGCCTGATCTTTGCCGTTTTACTGGTTTTAGCCAATTTAGTAGTTGACGTTGTCTATGCCTGGCTAGACCCGCGTATTAGCTATAAATGATTGGGGATTTAGCATTATTTTTTTTGAAAGGGGTAACTGTTCAGCTTGAACACGCACTTGCTGCTCTTATCGGGTAATTGGCAAGTAGTAATTGGTTATTGAGCCTAATTACTATTTACTAATTACCAATTACTGCCATTTCAGCAGCTTTGAATGCAATAGCTGAATAGCTACTGAAAGGGAATGAACTATGGCTGTTGTCGAACAAGCCTCAAAACCTTCAACTGTACCCCAGCGTCGAGAACGGACGCCCCTGGGTGATGCTATACAACAACTCCTAAAAAACAAGTTGGCTGTTGGGAGTATCATCTTTATCACCGGGTTGATCCTCTCAGCTATACTTGCCGGTTTCTTGAACGGCTATTTTTTGCAAGGATTTCAGGCCGAATTGGATCGTACCAGTCAGCCTGCTTATGCCAAGCAAACCTTGCAGGATAATAATGCCCGGCCCGGTGAAAAGTCGGAAAATCCAAATTTACAGGGTTTTGTATATTGGTTAGGGGCCGACAACTTGGGACGAGATCTATGGAGTCGTACCCTGTATGGCACGCGGGTGTCTATTGCCGTGGCTCTAGTGGCCGGAACCGTTAGCCTGATTATAGGTATAGCCTATGGCCTGATATCAGGCTATATGGGGGGCCGGGTTGATGATCTTATGATGCGCGTGGTTGATTTTCTCTACGGTATGCCGCTGTTAATTGTGGTGATTTTAATGCAGGTTTACTTTAAATCATTACAACGTCGGGGTGATGAAAGCGGATTGGTTAACTTTATTTTAGATATTGATAAGTCTATGGGCGGCATGTTTTTTATTTTTGTGGTTCTGGGCGCCCTCAGTTGGCTTAGTATGGCCCGTATTGCCCGGGGACAAACCCTGTCAATTAAACAAAAAGAGTTTGTAGAAGCGGCCAGAGCCACCGGCGTTAAACCGCCGCGTATTATCTTTAGACAAATTTTACCTAACATATTAGGGCCTTGCATTGTTCAGGAAACTCTGCAAATCCCCGGCTACATCTTAACCGAGGCATTCCTCAGCTTTATTGGCCTTGGAGTTAATGCGCCAACACCCAGTTGGGGCATTATGATTAACGAAGCCTTTCAGGGCTTACGCTCTTCGCCACATGCCCTTGTTCCTCCGGCTGTAGCTTTAACCCTTACTGTTCTCGCTTTTAATTTTTTGGGGGATGGTTTGCGTGACGCCTTTGATCCGCGCCTGCGACGCACCTAACTATCAACTGAGTAGAGGCTTTCAAGTTGTCTCAACTTACAAACTTTCCCAAGTTTACATATATGGATGCACAGACCAATACAATTGGTAGAATAAAGTGAGAGTAGCCAAGTCAGAACCAAAGCAACAACTCGCGCAACAACCCCACACAGTCAGAAAACAACTTCAGAAAATACCCGTCTGGGGCTGGATTTTGGGCGTTCTGACTGTCTTGGGGGGATTGGGCGCCTGTAATGCTTCGTTATCCCCTTCCACCACAGGCGCTATAGCCACCGCAACCACAGTGGTTACCCCCAAAGACCCTGATACTGACCGTATTACGCTCGACACTGTTATCAGAGATGAACCACCCTCTCTTGACCCCGCATTGGCAACCGATAGCGCCTCCATCTTTTTCATTCGCCAGATGTTTGTGGGCCTAACCGGCTTTAATCAAGACGCCAACGTTATTCCCTCTCTGGCAACCAACTGGGCGGTCTCTGACAATGGCCTGGAGTGGACCTTTTACTTGCGTGATGACATCAACTGGGTATACCGCAACCCCGACACCGGCAAATTTACAAGCCTGGGGGCAGTAACCGCCCACGACGTAGTTTACGGCGTTACCCGCACGCTTGACCCCAGAACCGCCTCAGACTACGCCTATGTAACATACGTTATTGAAGGCGCCGCAGAATTAAACACTGCCAACCCGCAGGCCGACAACTTTGAGGAGCTTCTGGCCGGTTTGGGCGTCAGCGCGCCGGATGACAAAACTGTTGTGTTTAGATTAAAAAAACCCGCCGCCTATTTTCCCTCCATTGCCGGTATGTGGGTCACGTTTCCCCAACCCCGGGCCGCCATTGAGCAGTGGGGCGACGCCTGGACCGAGGCCGGCCTGATTGTAACCAACGGCCCGTACACCCTCCGCCAGTGGGACCACAACGCCTCAATTATAATCGAAAAGAATCCGCTGTGGATTAACGCCAACGACGTTCAGATTGAATTATTTGGCGGGCCAATCATACAAGAAGCCTCCACGGCTATGGCCATGTATGAAAACAATCAAATTGATATGATGGCTGATCCGGGTCTATCCCCGCCGTTGTTAGACATAGAGCGCATCCAGGCCGACGCCCACCTAAGCCGGGAACTTTACATTGCCCCTCGTTTGTGTACATACTACTATGGCTTTATTAACACTAAGCCGCCCTTTGATAATCCGTTGATCCGCAAAGCATTTGCCGCCGCAATAGACCGCGCCACGCTGATTAAAGATGTAATTAAGGGGGGACAACGCCCGGCTCACTCCTTCGCTCCACCCGGCATCTTTGGCAACGTAGCTAATGATATGGACATTGGCGACTACCTGATTGAAACTAACTATGCCGACCAGGTAACGCAAGCGCGGCAATGGCTTGCCGAAGCAGGTCATTCCGAAGGCGAGGGGCTGGCTGTGGTACTAAGACACAACACCTCGGAAGCCCATGCCCAGATAGCCCAGGCCGTGCAAACGATGTGGCAAGAAGCCTTCCCCAGAGCGCAAGTCACCATTGAAGCCCAGGAGTGGGCAAAGTATCTATCCACGCTAAACCCGGACTCTCCCGATAAAGACAAACCCAATATCTACCGTTTAGGCTGGTGCGCCGATTACCCCGACGCCAACAACTGGCTAAACGATGTATTCAACTCCAAAAGCGGCTCAAATTACGCCAGGTACAATAACCCTGAATTTGATGCATTAGTTGAAGAGGCTGCGTTTGAGGCCGACCCCGCCAAACGCAGAGAACTGTATCGGCAAGCCGAAGATATTTTCATTAACCAAGACGCCGCCATAGCCCCAATTTTCTACTACTCCTACAATCGACTCTACAAACCCTGGCTTACAAAAGTGGTAATCAGCCCGGTTATTGGCGATCCCATCGCTGAGTGGCGGATTGACCGGGAAGCCAAAAATGCCGCCCGTGGTGAGTGACGTGTTAAATCAGATGATTAAGCCGCTTATTACCGGCGCATAGGTTTACGTTCACCCAGCCGTTCCAGAAAATTCCCCAACTGTTCCAGACTGTCCAAGTTGTGAACGGGTAAAAAATTGTCAGTGTAGGGCAGAGCGGCCTGAATACCGCGAGTGAGAGGTTGGTAGCTTTCTGCGCCCAGCAGTGGATTCAACCAGATCAAACGCCGGCAACTCAGTTGCAGCCGCTTCATTTCTTTAGCAAGCAGGTCAACATCTCCCCGGTCCCAGCCATCGCTGATGATTAACACGATGGCCCCCCGGCCCAGCACGCGACGCCCCCACTGGTAATTGAACGTTTTGAGCGCCTCGCCAATGCGCGTGCCTCCACCCCAATCCAGCGCCGAGACCGCAACCTGATCCAGAGCCGCATCAATGTTGCGTTCCTGAAGTTGACGAGTTATCCGGGTCAGGCGTGTGCTGAACACAAACGCCTCTGCATTTTTTAGGCCGTTGCTTACAACGTAAATAAATTTCAGCAGCGCCCGCGAGTAACGCTCCATTGAGCCACTAATATCGCCAATAACCACCAGCGGGCGAGGCTTAAATTTACGACGTCGCCAGGTCAATTCTAGCGGCTCGCCCCCATATCGCAGATTTTGCCGGAAGGTGCGACGCATATCCAGATAGAGGCCGTGGGGCGCTCGCGTCTTTCGCCGGGTGCGTCGCCGCTCAAAACGCCAATCTATGCTCTGCATCATACGTTTGACTTCTTGCAACTCCTCTGGCGTTAATTCGGCAAAGTCTTTGTGTCGCAGCGCCTCCCGGCTGCTGTAGGTATAAATTTTGTCGATGACCGGCTCTTCTGTTTCCTGCTCCGGGCTGTCGCTTTGGCTTTCTTTGCGGGGGCGGACAAACTCTGTGGTTTTTTCTATTTGGGGCATTTTACCCAGGACGACGCCCAGGTCCATTTTCAGAAGAGCTTCCCTGTCTCTGGTTTGCCAGAACAGGTCAAAGGCGCGGTCAAACAGGGGGATGTGTTAGCGTTTGCTGACAAATATTGTCCGGGCGCTGTTCTTAAAATCCTCGCGGCTACGGATGTCAATATGGTTCAAACCCTCCGCCAGATCGATAATCTGGGCCGGCATTATATTTATGCCGGCGGCTCTCAACAAACGTCCAAACAGCAGAATGTTACGGAGCAGGTGTCCTTGCTGATCATTTTCATTGTGCAACATAACCAGCTCCAAACAATGAGAAATTAGAAGATGCAGCCCTTTATAGTTCTAATCTCTAATCTCTAATTTTTTTCCACTCGACCCATAATTTGCCGGACGCCGCCGCCTTGCATTTGCTGAATATCGTCCCGATACTTCAACAAAGCGCCCAGGGTATCGTTGATAATGGCTTCGTTTAAATCTTCTTGATCCAGCGCAACCAGGGCGGAAACCCAATCCAGCGTTTCGGCCACGCCCGGCAGCTTGTAAAGGTCCTCGTTTCGTAATTCTTGCACAAAGGCAACAACCTCTGCCGCCAAACGTTTGGGAGCGTTTGGCGCTTTGGCCAGTACAATATCGTACTCTTTCTCAAATGAGGGGTAATCGATCCAGTGGTACAGGCAGCGACGTTTCAGAGCATCGTGAATCTCGCGGGTGCGGTTGGAGGTAATGACCACCACCGGCGGCTGCTCGGCTTTGATAGCGCCGATTTCGGGGATAGTGACCTGAAAGTCAGACAAGATTTCCAGCAGAAATGCTTCAAATTCTTCGTCGGCCCGGTCCAGTTCATCAATGAGCAAAACCGGCTCGATGCCGTTGGGGCGCTCGATGGCCTGCAACAGAGGGCGTTTGAGCAAAAACTCCGGGCCAAAAATCTTTTTCAGCGCGGTTTCCTCGTTAACCTCTCCGCCGGCTTCCAGCAGCCGAATCTCAAGCATTTGGCGGCTGTAGTTCCACTCGTAAACGGCCGTGTTGACATCCAGGCCCTCGTAGCACTGCAACCGAACCAGGGACCGCCCCAACATTGCAGACAAAACCTTGGCCACTTCCGTTTTGCCAACGCCGGCCTCGCCTTCCAAAAAAAGAGGTTTACCCAACTTCAAAGCCAGATAAATAGCAGTGGTTAAACTTCTATCTGCTATATAATTTTGTCGACGCAGGGCATCCTGGACCTGGTCAATGGATTCAAAACTCATCGCCTCTCCCAGATTTCATTGGCCACTTTCCGGGCAACCACATTGGACCACCAATTGAGAAAGAGGAAAAAGGCCAATACGCCCAATCCGGCTGCAATAAGGACCGGGCGTCGTTCTGGCGGAACCATATCTTCCAGCATATTCTTGGCTACCCCAAAAGCAAACTCCACCTCCGACGGCGCTTCGGCATCAGCAACAACGGGCGGTTGCGCCTGGGCGCCGGCGATAACAGAACCATCGCCGCCATCTGCGGTGGCGGCGGGTTGGGCGCGGGCCTGAATTTGCCTGTTCAAGCCGTCCAGGCTTTGCTTGGTCAGCGCCTTGGCCGAACTATCCAGCAGCCGTTGCCCCACGCTGGCAATGCGCCCGCCAACCTGAGCTTCGCCAACGTAGCGCATCAAAGTTGCGTCGCCCTGAGCTTTCAGGTGTACTTCGCCTTCGCCCTTCATAAAGCCGGGCGCTCCCTTGCCGTCTACAACCAGGCGGTAATTGTCCGGTTCGTTGATGTCCAAAAGCGTTACTTTACCCTGAAACTTGCCCTGCACCGGGCCAATCCGAATCTTAATCATCCCTTTATATTCGTCGTCGCCAATTCGCTCAAGTTTTTCGCAGCCGGGCAAGATGTTGGCTAAAACCTCCGGGTCCAAAATTGATTGCCAAACAACGTCGCGCGGCGCGTTAAAGGTGTAAGTTCCTTCTAACTTCATGATTTTTTCCTCCTTTGGAAAAAGGTCATCGTGATAGTAGAGTGGTCATATATTGATGAAAAATACCAGAAGATATGCGTGATTTGTCCAAAATTTACCCAAACCATCTGGGACAAATTGGTATGGTTTAGAAACGCGGAAAGTTAGATTAACACTTGGCCTATTAAATTCGTAATGCATAAAATGTAACGATTTGGCGCTATAGCAGTCATTACGCATCACGAATTACTCATTACGGGTATAGAAGTGTCAATCCAAATTGAACCATGCCGACACATTCGTCGCTATATGTAATGGGGGTTAACGCCACTTTAATCGTAGCCCGCCAATTCTAGCACGGGCCTAAATCCAAGTCAAATGCCTTAAAATACAAGAATGATTCAGACGTTTACCCAACGCCCTTCGGGTGCGTCCCAAAATTTGGGGAAGCACAGGGGGGAGCGGGGGGGAATCTCTCCGAATCCCCCTTAAGTGAAACGGCTTTGCCCCGGTTCCCTAAAATCTGGGACGCACCCACGCCCTTCGTTGTTTTTGACATAAGGGCATGGTATACTCAATAAAATCAAAATTAGCGATAGTTGTTCTCCGCTTTGCCTGATTTTGGTTTGATGATATGGGTGTAACTAAAACAAGTAGAAAAGCGCCGCAGGCCGGGGGGCTTGGGGGGTAGCTCCCCCCAATTCTACTCTCTCCCAACTCATTTTGGTTACACTCTAATGATATTGGAGCTTGTTCAGCAATTCCCGGTTTGACAATTAGGGTGTAAAAATTGTTGCAATTGCGGGTATTTAAGAGCAGAATTTCCAGAATGATAGAATTTTGATTCGTTAATTCTGCCAATTCTGCTCTTAAGCCGGCAAAAACCAGCCCAACT
>JAJRVO010000506.1 GCA_024277275.1 Chloroflexota bacterium | reverse complement strand
TTTCTTAAATCGTGTGGGCCAGACCGCAGAGGTTTCTAAAGCCCATTTTAACTGTAAGTCAGGGTCATAATCGAGGCAAATTCGCTTGAAAATATCTCGCAAAAAACCTCTGCGGTCTTTAAGAAACACGCTCTTAGGACTGGCCGCTGCCGATGCAGTCGGAACAACCCTGGAATTTAAGCCGCCCGGTTCCTTTACCCCCATTGACGACATGGTTGGCGGCGGCCCTTTTAATCTTGAGCCGGGCCAGTGGACGGATGACACCTCAATGGCTTTGTGTTTGGCCGAGAGCCTGGTTGAACGGCAGGGCTTTGATCCGGTCGACCAGTTACAACGGTACGTTCGCTGGTACCGGGATGGGCATTTGAGCAGCACGGGCCGCTGTTTTGATATCGGTAACACTACCTCTGCCGCTTTGCATCGTTT
The DNA here is from genome assembly GCA_024277275.1 of Chloroflexota bacterium. Lineage (GTDB taxonomy): Bacteria > Chloroflexota > Anaerolineae > 4572-78 > J111 > JAJRVO01. The sequence continues at coordinate 2,260 of JAJRVO010000506.1, read as the reverse complement.
TGAACAGACTGGAGAACCTTACAGCGGCTCAACCGAACCGACCTCCGGGGGAAATGGTTCAATTATGCGTCTGGCTCCTGTGCCTTTATTTTACGCTCAAAACCCTGAGCAAGCCATCAAGCGGTCCGGCGAGAGTTCTTGTACCACGCATGGGGCGACTACCGCCGTTGATGCTTGTCGCTACCTGGCCGGCTTGATTGTGGGTGCGGTGAACGGAGTCGACAAAGATGAACTGCTTTCATCTCATTACTGCCCTGTATCCGGTTATTGGGACAACCATCCATTGACGATGGAAATTGACGAAATTGCGGGCGGCTCTTTTAAACGCCGTAATCCGCCAAAGATACAGGGTACGGGCTACGTGGTAAAATCGTTAGAAGCTGCGTTGTGGGCTTTTTATCGGAGCGACTCGTTTGGCGAGGGGTGCTTGTTGGCCGTCAACCTGGGTGATGATGCCGATACCACGGGCGCGGTTTACGGCCAGTTGGCGGGCGCTTTTTATGGCGAGCAAGCTATCCCTCAGTCGTGGCTGGCTAAACTTGCGTATCGCCATTTGATTGCTTCGTTGGCCGAGAAACTTTTTGAATTGGCCGAGCATCACCCTAAATTACGGGAAGGTTGAACCTATGTCCAACATTAGATTACTGGAAGTGTCCGGCGCTCCGTTTGAAATGGGATACCAGCATGGTCTGGCCTATCCCAAAGAGATTTGGGAGTTGACCGAAGAGCGCATTCACTTGAGCGGCGATAAATATTGGACCGGCCAGGAACTTGCCCGGCAGGAAGTGCTGGCTCTGGGCGAGGCTTGTCTGCCTTATCATCAGGCGTATGCCCCTGATTTAATGGAGGAACTGCGCGGCACAAGCCAGGCTGCCGGATTGAGCCTGACCGAACTGGTCATCCTCAACGGCTTCACCGATTTTATCGACACGGTTTATAATGTCGATCCGGCCTCGCGGGTTGCCGCCGGCCCCGCAACTACCGCGCCGACCCCGGCTCATCCCGGCGTTGATAACTGCACCGCCTTTATCGTCAGCCCCGATGCCGCCGCCGAGGGACAGGGTTTCTACGGCCAAACCTGGGATATGCACGCCACCGCGACTCCTTACGTAATTTTGCTGCGCGGCAAACCGGCTCAGGGCCTAAACTTTCTGACCCTGACCATTATTGGCTGTGTGGGGATGATTGGCATGAACGAGGCCGGGATTGCAATCGGTATCAATAACCTGGTGGCCGGTGATGGGCAGGTGGGGGTGACGTGGCCGTTTGTTATCCGTAAGGTTCTGGCTCAGGATAACTTGGACGACGCCCTGGCCTGCATCACCAAAGCCAGACTGGCCGGTGGGCATAACTATATGCTGGTCGACACCCATGGCCGGGGGTATAACGTCGAGGCAATGGCCACTCGCTGTCACGTTGAAGAAGTAAGCAGCGGCTCGTTGGCCCATACCAACCACTGCCTCGCCCCCCAAACCATTGAGGTGGAACGCCCAAAACTGCCCCAATCAAGAGCCAGTTCCGAGACACGTTTGAGCGAGGCCCAGCGGTTGCTCAATGGCGGTTCAATGACGCTGGATGATTTATTTACCCTGACTCGCAATCACTGCGCAAGCAACGGCGTCTGCGTCCACCCGGAGGAACCCTTTTTGCTGCAAAGTTGCAGCGCCGCCATTATGCGTCCCGCCACGCGGGAGATGTGGGCCGTGTGGGGAAGTCCCTGCCAAAATGAGTATGAAAGGTTTGTGGTTTAGCCGGTTTAAGCCTCAATCCGTTTGCCCCAAACCCCGGTCCACTCCGGTAATCTGGCCCAACCCTTTTCCCGAACAACAGCAGCCAATTTCGGAAAGAAAAACTCTGTTTTGGCGACGGCTTCATCGATGCTGGTAAATTGAAAATCGGTGCTGATTTCTTGCCGGATAAAGCCCCATTTGTTTTCTAACCAGGCGTAATATTGAGCCAGCCCCTCGGATGGGGGGGCGGGAGTCAAACTGCCTGTGGTCAGCGTCTCGATGATTATCACGACTCCTCCCGGCCTCGCCACGCGATGCATCTCTCGTAGCGCTCGTCCAATCTGAATTTGCCACCGGTCGGCATACCAGTTGGTAAAGTGACCAATTGCCCAACCGGCGGTTACAACGTCGGCCCAGGCAGCGGGAAACGGCAAAACTCGCATGTCGCCCTGAAGTAATCCCCACTGCCCATTTTGGCGCTTGCGTTGTTTTTTGTGTTCTCGCAGCATGTCCCAGTGAAGGTCCAAGCA
>JAJRVO010000505.1 GCA_024277275.1 Chloroflexota bacterium | reverse complement strand
AGCGCATCAGAAAGACACTTAATTGGCAACCGCATTCGCTTGAGGAGATGGTGGTGGCTATGGGCGAAAGCCTGATTGAACATGGTGTTGTGTAAGCTGATTATTTGTACCCGTTTACAGGTACATATCCTTCAATCCACCTCGCCAATCTGCCTTTTGGTAGATGGCGATCTACCCATTTAACTGATACACTTATTTTTGAATTTACAGTTTCTTTTTCAATCGTAAATCGGACATCGGACATCGGAAATAAAAATGAACGTTATCTGGAACAAAATCTGGTCAGACCTGTGGCATCACAAAGCGCGCACTCTGCTGGCGGTGATTAGCATCGCCGCCGGAGTATTTGCTCTGGGAGCTATCTTTGGCATGATTGACCAGCTCATCCCCAATCTAAATCGAGTTCACCAAACTATCGAGTCGGCCAATTTGACCATGTTCTTGATTGACCGGGTTGATCAGGATATGGCCGACCGGCTGAAAAATATCAAGGGGGTCAAAGGTATTGAGCCTCAAAACGAAATCCCCGTTCGCTACCGGCTTAACCCCGACGACGATTGGCAGCCCGCCCAAATCACCATGCGGGCCGACTACGAAGACCAGCAATTCAGCCTGCTTCAGCTAAAAGAAGGCGAGTGGCCCCACCGCAATAATGCCGGCATTGATATTAGGGCGGCCCAATATCTTGGCCTGGAATTTGGCGACCAAATCACCTTTGAACTAGACGGCACGGACCGCGCCCTGTCCTTGACCGGCAAAATTCGGCATCACTGGATGACCTCGCCGGACTTTGGCGACGACCCCCGCTTTTTTGTCGATGCCCGCGGCCTGGAACGTTTCAACATCCCCGATGGTGAGTTTAACCAACTGCTGGTCCAGGTTGAGCCATACAGCGATGACTTTGCCCGCGAAGTCGCCTCTGAAATTAAAGACCGCCTGGGCAAAGAGGGCATCAGCGTGGCCGTTACTTTTTACAACAAGCCGGACGAACATTGGGGCAAACAATTTTTTGACGGCCTTAACCTGGTGCTGGAACTGCTGGCCGTAGTCTCTCTCTTTATGAGCGTGGTTCTCATTTATAACACCCTGTTGGCCCTTATCACCGAGCAAACTAACCAGATCGGCATCATCAAGGCCATTGGCGGTAAAACCGGCATTATTATCAAGGTTTATCTCATCGGGGTGCTGGCCTACGGAGCGCTGGCCCTCTTTATCTCGCTGCCGCTGGGAGCCTACGCGGCCTTTAGCGGGGCGCGCTACTTTTTGGATATTTTCAACATCGACCACAGCGCCTTTCAATTTTCAAGCCGGGCCGTGACGCTGCAAGTGATAGCGGCTGTAGCGGTTCCGCTGCTGGCCGCTTTGTGGCCTGTCTTTAGCGGGGCTTTTATCACCGTGAGAGAGGCCATTGCCAGTTACGGTTTGGGCAGCGGCAACTTTGGCGTCAGCCGGTTCGACCGCTTTATTGAGCGACAGGGACGACGCTTCCTGTCCGCGCCCAACGCTATGGCCCTGGGCAATCTTTTCCGGCGCAAGGGTCGCCTGGGCTTGACCCAACTGGTCCTGATTACAGCCGGAACGCTCTTTTTAATGGTGATGACTTTGTCCGCCTCTATTCAGTTGACCGTCGATAACGAATTGGCGCGACGCAATTTTCAAACAACGCTCTTGTTTGAAGACAACCAGCGTATCGACCGTATCACCATGATGGCGGAGTCGCTACCGGGCGTTACCGAGGCGATGGTACGCTTTAGGCAACCGGCCTCAATTCTGCGGGCCGGGCAGCGGACCAGAGATGCGGGAACCGGGGGTATTCTCATTGGCATTCCCGCCGGGAGCGATATGTACCAGCCGATGATTGTGGCCGGTCGCTGGCTACAACCGGACGATGAACGAGCCGTAGTCATCAACGAGGAAACAGCCGAAGACAACAACATTAAATTGGGCGAAGTCATCACCCTGGATTTGGGGGAATTGGGCGACGACCAGTGGCAGGTAGTTGGTTTTTACCGGGTGTTGTCCGTAATTCCTGAATCTGATATTGTCTACGCCCCCCAGGAGGCCATTTTTAGAGCCACCACCAAGCACAACGTAGGCACAGAGTTACTGGTTCGCACCGCCGATAAAAGCGCCGCCGCCGCCGAGACCGCCACCACCCAACTAAAAGAACTATTTAAAAAACGCAACTGGGATATCCGGGACAGCCAGACCATTCACGAGGTTCGCTCATTTTTTGATAATTTCTTTGTTCAATACCTGGGTATGCTCTTTGGGCTGGCCATAATTATGGCCATTGTCGGCGGTATTGGGCTAACCGGCTCGCTCTCCATCAGCGTGGTTGAGCGCATCAGGGAGATTGGGGTGATGCGGGCCATCGGGGCCAAAACGCCGGTATTGATGGTGATGTTTATAATGGAAGGGGTCATCCAGGGCTTCATCAGTTGGGTGGCAGCCGTGCCCGTGTCATTTGTCCTGGGTCGCCCCTTAGCCAACCTGGTTGGCAAAGCGATGTTTGATGTGGCCCTTGATTATCAGTACAACCTGCAAGCCGTTGTGGTCTGGCTGGCGCTAGTCGTCATTATCTCGGCCCTGGCCTCGGTGATGCCCGCCCGCAGCGCAACCGCAATTAGCGTGCAAGAAAGTTTGGCATACGCATAGAATTTGTACACCGCCTTATCATGCTTTATAATCCTAACCCCATTGCCGGGTGACTCCCCAGAAACAAAAAAGACGCTCATCGATTCAATGATTGAGCGTCTTGATGTTGGAGGGGGCAAAGCGATTCACCTTGTACCCCGCCCTGCGCCAGACCTTTTTTCTGGTCTTGAGGCGTCCTGTAGATGCCTCGGGAGAGACTCGAACTCTCACGCCCCTACGGGCACAGGCCCTCAACCTGCTGCGTATGCCAATTCCGCCACCGATGCTAACAATTTGCGATTTTGGATTTTAGATTTTGGATTGTAATTATCTTAAGTCCAAAATCGCAAATCAATTATACGTTTACCATCTTTTTTGTCAAAATATTTACTCTCCCCAAGCAGTTGTCACTTCTTTTTCCCCGGCCTTTAGAGCGCGTAACAAGGCATCCTGGTCTACCGGCAGGCTCATCACACGGACGCCGATGGCATTGCAAATGGCATTGGTGATAGCCGGGTTAGCGGGGATGCTGGATAACTCGCCCACGCCTTTGGCTCCGTAAGGGCCGTCAGCCGTGTTGTGTTCAACAATGTGCGAGATGATTTCTGGGGCGTGTTTGATGCCCGGTATTTTGTAACGAGCAAAAACATCAGTCCACGGCCGGCCGTTTTCCATAACAAAGTGTTCCGTCAGGGCATTACCCATGCACATAACAATACCGCCCTCAACCTGTCCCTGCAACGTTTGAGGATTTATCGCCCGGCCCACATCGTGCGCGCCGACGACCTTTTTAACCTTCACCTGCCCCGTTTCTGTATCGACTTCGCACAGCGCGGCCTGGGCGCCAAAACTGAAGGCAAAGTGCATATCGCCGCCGGTACCCAGCGGTTGGGTTTTGGGAGCATAGTACTCGTAAGAGGCTTTGGTTTCGTGACCTTCATCCTTTGCCCATTTGATGGCTTCAGCGATATCAATAGTGTGACCGTTAGCCTGAATTTGACCGTTGTCAAAGCGCAACTCGTCCGGCGCGCAGTCAAGATGCTCCGAGGCAACAACGGCCAGTAACTGGCGCACCTGTTGAGCGGCAAAACGGGCCGCATTGCCGGATACATAAGTTTGGCGGCTGGCCGTGGTTGGACCGGCGTCCGGGGTGAGGTCGGTGTCGCTCAGCAAAACCTTTACCCGATTGTGCGGCAGGCCCAATCCCTCTGCCACAATTTGCATCAGCACCGCCGGAAGCCCCTGCCCCATCTCCGCCGCCGCGCTGCGGATTTCGGCCATTGCGCCCTGGTGTTGGTCAACCCAAACCTCTACTTCGGCCTCAGATTTGTCGGGCGCGCCGCCGCCCAGGCCGGTGTTTTTGTAGCCCAGGGCTATGCCCCAGGCATACTGTTTGGCCCCCTCGCTCCAACTCCAGCGGAAAGGTTCGTCTTGTTCAGTATGGTGCGCCTTCATCTCCTGTTCAACCAGGTCGATGCACTCTTGCAAGCCCACGCTATCCCACAACTCCTGGCCGGTGCAGGTCACTTTGCCAACATCGAGAGCGTTAAGACGGCGAAAATCCACCGGGTCAAGGCCCAACTTGTGGGCGGCAATATCCATATTGCTTTCCACCGCAAACGCGCTTTGCGTTACGCCAAAGCCTCTAAAGGCCCCGGCAGGCGGATTGTTGGTGTACATAGCGTAACAATCAATCTTTACATGCGGCACATCGTAGGGGCCAGAAGCGTGGGTGGTGGCCCGGGTCATTACCTTTTCGCCCAGGCTGGCATACGCGCCGCTATCGCCGTACAGTTCCGCTTCTACGGCGGTTAAGCGCCCATCTTTTTTGACTCCGGTTTTGATGCGGATGACGGTGGCGTGTCGCTTGGGGTGAACCAGCAGACTCTCCTGGCGGGTGTAGAGCATTTTAACCGGGCGACCCGTTTTTTGAGCCAGCAAAGCAACGTGAATCTGTCCGGCAATATCCTCTTTGCCGCCAAAACCGCCGCCAATCAACGTGCCAATCACCCGAACAGCTTCATCGTCCAGCCCCAGGCAGGCCGCAACTTGCTCCCGGTCGGCGTAAGGAATTTGGCTACCAACATAAACGGTCAGTTTGGGATGGACGGCCTGAACGCCCCGGTTTTGGTTGGCATCGACCGCGCCGCCGAAGTCAACCGGATTATAGCCTGCCGGAATCCCAATGGCGCACTCCGGCTCAAGAAAGGCGTGTTCGATGGTTGGGGTGCGGTAGGTGCGCTCAATGACAATATCGGCCTCGGCAAAGCCGGTTTCCATATCCCCTTTGCGGACTTTGATGTGTTTGAGCAAATTGCCATCGGGCCGGTCAGGGTGCAGTATTGCCGCATCCGGCTGCCGGGCCGATATCGGATCGGACACAACCGGCAATTCTTCATAGTCAATTTTAATGAGTTCCACGGCCTGGGCCGCTATTTCTGCCGTATCGGCGGCCACAACAGCAACGGCATCGCCCACGTAACGCACCTTGTCGTAACAGAGGGCGGGCCAGTCAACCTTGAACAGCCCGTGATTTTTGCGTCCCGGCACATCTTTGTGAGTTGCTACCGCCCGCACGCCGGGCAAGGCTTCAGCCTGGCTGGTATCAATGGAGATAATGTTGGCGTGGGGTACACCGGCTCGTTTGGTGCGAGCGTAAAGCATACCCGGAAAGTGATAGTCGTCCGTGTACATAGCGTCGCCGGTCACTTTACCAAAAACATCCGGGTTGGGTAATGGGCGACCCACGGCAGCGCCGGGTGTTTGTACGTCGGGCACATAGGGTTCGACCCCTGCCCCGGCAGCTTGCCGGATGGCCCGAATAACGCTGCTGTAGCCGGTGCAGCGGCAGTAGGTGTCTTTCAAGGCGACTTTTATGTCGTGGTCAGTGACGGGTTCGTTGGCCGCAGCCTTTTGGTCAACCAGGGCTTTGGCGGTCATAATCAAACCGGGGGTGCAAAAGCCGCATTGCACCGCGCCGTGGTCAATGAAGGCTTGCTGCAAGGGGTGCAAGTCGCCGTTAGCCAATCCTTCAATGGTTTCTATGGTTGCGCCTTGCGCTTTAAAAGCCGGATAAATGCAGGAATCAACCGGCGTGCCGTTGACCAGCACCGTGCAAATACCGCACTCCGCTTCGTTACAGCCAATTTTGGTGCCGGTCAGCCCCAAATCGTAGCGCAACACCTCGGCTAAAAAGCGAGAGTGAGGCACGTCCAGTTCTTTAATTTTACCGTTGACGGTTAGTTTTAATAGAGTCATTATACTACCACTGCCATATCTCTGACACTCAAGATTTTTTGGCGATGCCTTAGGCGCATATCTGCTGGTGTCAGTGTCAGCAGAGCAACCGTTTCGCCTTCAATTGCCATTGGTTCTAACCATCAAACCAAGTCCCGGTTTCATCCGATCGGATGACCTGACTTTGTCGAATTTCGTCTCGAACAGCTTTGGCGGCAAGTTCCAGCCCGGGTGGATAATCGGCCCTGTGGTTTGTGGGGGATTGACAAACAAGGTGAATTTTTATGCGTTTTTACGTATCTTCTCAATAACTTGGGGTACTTTGAGACCGCAGAGGTCTTAAAGACCTCTGCGGTCTTTACCCCGGATTATTGAGAAGATGCGTTTTTACTGTTTTGTACCAAGCTCTATGCCTGAATAGTTGCCTGTAACCTATAACAAATCTCTGAATTTATTATTATAGCATACTTTTAGCCTACTTGTCCTATTTTAAAGGATGCTGTGATTGCCGTACTAATTACAAGACCTTCTCCATCAGCGCATTGGCAGTAAGGCTAAGCAGTAGCATCCCTATCAACATAGCCAAAAATCTTACATTACAGGGAGGAGTAAAAATGAATTCGATACCAATAGACTGGATAGGCGCCAGTATCTGTCTCTCTGGGAAGACTACACACCAATTCTTTCAACAATCATATTCTGATTCATTTTTAGCGTGTTTTGGCGGTTACTGTCGCTCTGCAAATACCAGCACAAAGGTGTACCACCCCGCCGGTTCCTCGGCCACACCCACACCCAGGTGGGTAAAACGGTCGTGGAGCATATTGGCCTTATGGGGGGCGCTGTTCATAAGCCACTCAATGGCGGCGGCAGCCGTTTTATCTTCCGACTCGGTATTGAACTGAATGTTCTCGCCAATCCAGTTGGCTGTAACCCCGTGCTGCGCAAAACGGGTGCGAAGGTTGACCCCTTCCGGGGTAATATGGGCAAAGTAGCCGCGCCTGACCATATCCTGAGCGTGGGCCAGGGCAATTTGGGCCAACTCGTTATCCGCCTGCAAGGTTGGCAATCCATTGGTCTGGCGTTGAGCATTGGTTCCATCAACCATTTGCTGTTGCAACTTAACCAGCTTGGGGGGCATAGGGTCCGGTGAAGTAATTTGGGCCAGCCGGGGATTGGCCTCCGGGTTAACCGGGGGCGTGGTAACAGGCACAATCACTTGCTGACCCACTCGCAAGGCCGCCGGTTCCAGGTTGGGGTTGGCGGCCACAATATCCTCAATAGTAGATCCGTAAAGAAAGGCCAGATGGTCATAGGTGTCGCCGCTTTCAACCGTGTGAATAACAACCGGAGTGTTGAAATCGACACTGCTTGGAGGAATAAGTAACTCCTGCCCCACCTGTAAAGCCTGGGAGGCGCTTAAGTCATTAGCCAGCGTAATAACCTTAACAGGAGTGTTGTACGTTTCAGCAATGCCGGTCAAGGTGTCGCCCGCTTGAACCGTGTGGTAAATGGGCGTTGCCGTTGGGGGCGGGGTGGGTGACGGCTGCGACGGCGTCGGCGTTACGGTGACGGGGATGAGCAATTGCTGCCCAATTTGCAGCAAAGTTGGGTCGGTAATATTGTTGACCTCCAGCAGCGTGTCGACAGCGATGCCGTACTTGTCCGCAATCAGCAGCGGGGCTTCGCCTTGCTGGACGGTGTGGTACACGGGGATGGGCGTAGGCGTGAACGTGGGTGTGGCGGCAGGGGTAGGCGTTTGAGGTATTGGAGTGGCCGATGGTGACAAATCCGCTACTGATATAGGCATTGAAGATGTTGGCGTAGCCGATGGCGCAGGGGTGACAAACTGAACCTCGGCTACGGGTGTTGGCGTAGCCGGGACAGGGTTATTCCTATTTCTGCCCCAAACCACTATTGCAACAACTATTGCCCCCAAAATCAGGGCGATTTTCCATAAATTTAGTTGGAGTTGGTTTTTCATCGTACAGGAATCGTAAATTGGCTTCCGGCCGGTCCGTGACCGGCGTTCGGGTCTATGGATCCAAACGGAGCATAGTTGCAAAGTTATTTTTTATGCTTTTCTAATTAAACAATCGGTTTTATGCAACGCGGCAATGGAGTCTGTGCCGGTGCAGAACATAGCTATCCGTAGTTCTGTCCGGATAATTTCAATCTGTTCTAAAACGGCTTCTAAAGAATTGACGGCGGCTTTAAGAAAAGGACCGGCCATACCGCCTAAAGTTGCGCCCAGGGCAATGCACTTGGCAAGGTCCAGCCCATTACGCAATCCGCCGCTGGCAATAACAGGGATATTTGGTGCGGCGCGTTTGGCGGCCAAAACGGTCTCGCTGGTGGGGATGCCCCAATCAACAAAGGTGGCGGCCACACGCCTTTGAATTTCTGTTTGGGCGCGGTGCATCTCGACCTGGCTCCAACTGGTGCCCCCGGAACCGGCCACATCAATGGCCGCCACCCCGGCCTCAACCAACCGGCAAGCGGCGTCTTCTGAAAAGCCCCAGCCAACCTCTTTGGCAATTACCGGAACGGGTAACACCCGGCAAACCTGCTCAATTTTGCTCAAAAGCCCGCTAAACCGGGTATCGCCTTCCGGTTGAACCGCTTCTTGCAGAGCGTTAACGTGCAAAATAAGAGCGTCGGCCTCAATCATGTCGACCGCTCGCCGGCAATGTTCTACGGTGTAGCCATAATTAAGTTGCACAGCGCCCAAGTTAGCCAACAGCATCGCGGTGGGGGCAATGGGCCGCATTTTAAAGGTGTCCGCCAGAGAAGGGTCTTCTATAGCCGCGCGTTGAGAGCCAAGCCCGATGGCAATGCCGCTAATTTCTGCGGCCTCGGCCAGAATGCGGTTAATTATCTGCGCTCGCTCAGTGCCGCCGGTCATTGATGAGATCAGTAGCGGCGCTTTAAGCGTTTTACCCAAAAAGGTAACAGAGGTATCAACTTGATCCAGATCCAATTCGGGCAGAGCCTGGTGGAGAAAGTGATATTTTTCAAGACCCGTTGTCAGGCCATGAAAATTAACATCTTCTTCAAGGTTGATGCGAATGTGGTCCGATTTTCTTTTTTCATGCATGGTTTGGGTGTAACTTTCTGGAGAGAATGGTGTTAATACTGATTGGCAGTTTACCAAGTCCTTAGATCTAAGTCAAACTATCAGTGACCAGTTATCAGCGACTCTGGTCCACCGATTACTGATAACTGATGGCTCAACGCAGAATTGAGGGGTAAATGCAATGGGTAGGTCGGGTTGAGGTACGAAACCCGACAATCTTGGGCCGATTGTGTTGGGTTTCATTCTTCAACCCAACCTACCCCTCTGATAACTGATTACCGATTACTGATAACTGATTACTGTTAAGGGGTGTGTCGGTTGACACTTTTTGCAGGCGTTGGTAAAATGCGCTGTATTTGCACGATAACCTGCGTGTAAAACAAATTTTGCAAAATAAACTACTTAAGGAGATAAAGGTAAATGACTAAAGACGAAGTCCTAGAGAAAGTAAAAGCAATAATTGTTGAACAACTTGGCGCCGATGAGGATGAGATTGAATTGGCGTCTAACTTCCGAGATGATTTAGAGGCAGACTCACTGGACCTTGTTGAATTGATTATGGCTTTTGAAGAGGAATTTGGGGGTGAAATATCCGACGACGAAGCCCAGAAAATTACAACCGTGGGCGAAGCCGTTGAATACCTGTATGCCAATGCTGCCTAAAGCTAAAACTTAATCTGAAAACAATATCCTAAACGAAAAGCCTGCCGTCGCAAGTTATGATGACGCGGGTTTTTTGATTTTAGGGATCGAAAAAGAATAACTTCCTACGCAAGAAGATTGCAAACGGGTAAATAGTAATTGGTAATTGGTTATTGGTTATTGGTTATTCAACCGCTATTTACCAATTACTATTTACCAATTTCATAAGCCTGCGGGAATTTATATTTTTATGAACTCTTAGAGGGTAGCTATAAGCGACTGAGGAGGATGCAGATTTGCTAAGCATTGCTGTACTTGCCGGGGGACAAAGCACAAGAATGGGACAGGATAAAGCGTTTTTGGAGATAGGCGGGCAGTTGGTGATTGAGCGAGTACTGGATCAGGTAAAATCCCTTAGCGATGACCTCTTTATCAGTACCAACTCACCGGAAAAATACAGCAAATTTGGGCTGCGTATGGTCGGCGATGTTTATCCTGGTAAAGCGACTTTAGGAGGGATTTACAGCGCCATCCACGCCGCGCGCCACAAACACGTTTTGGTTGTGGCCTGCGATATGCCCTTTTTAAATGTCGAGTTACTACGACATCTGATTAGCCTGGCCCCCACCGCCGATGTGATTGCTCCGCTGATTGAACCACCTCACCCGCCTGAAACTACACATACCGTTTACAGCAAAAACTGTTTACCGGCTATTGAATCTCGGTTGCGGCTAAACAAATTGCGCGTAACTGGATTTTTTGATGATGTATCTGTGCGCTACCTTGACCGGGATGAAGTGTCGAAATATGACCCCGATTTTTACTCTTTTGTTAATGTAAATACTCCACAAGATTGGGACAAGGTAAAAATCCTGGCTGACAAATTGCCCTGAACGTTGTATCTTGAATAAAGTGTGATATAATGTTCCGTAGGATAATAGTCCCGAATATGCGAGTAGAACCATGCAGGAACAACTAAGTTTACTCAATCGCATCAGCGACGAGTTGAATAAAGACCTGGACCCGGACAAAATGTTGCGCCGGGTGCTTAACCTGACCGTAGCTCACCTGAACGCTACAACAGGCAGTATTATGCTGTTTGACCAGCAAAACCGAGTGTCCGCCTATATTTTGCAGCAAGAAGTAAGCAGCGAGTCGGCTGACAGAATTGTTGGCACGGTTTTAACGGAGGGTTTTGCCGGTTGGGTGCTTAATAAAGGCGAGGGCGGCGTTATCTTTGATACCTATCAGGACAGCCGGTGGGTGGTTTATGATGACCAACCTTACGATGTGCGTTCTGTAATTGCTACGCCTCTACGCCGTCGCCGGCGGGTAATTGGGGTGTTGACTGTAGTTCACGATGAACCCAACCAATTTGCGGAACCTGATTTGCAATTGCTCAATGCAATTGCCGGGCAAGCAGCCATTGCTCTGGAAAACGCCCAGCTTTTTAAACAGACTGAACAGGAACGGGTAAAACTCTCGGCTATTATCAACAGCACTCAGGATGCGGTTTTAGTTACAACGCCCGAAAATGAGGTAGTGTTGTTAAATCCGGCGGCTCAAGAGCTTTTGGGATTAAATGGTCAAACTACGCAAGGACAGCCGCTCTCAGAACTAACCGATATCGAGGCGTTGCTAAAGATGCTATCTCCTGATTCTCCGGCAGCCGGAGAAGTGCCTCTACCCGATGGCCGGACGATGTGGGCCACCATTACAGAAATAGCGGACATGGGACGGGTAACGGTTCTGCAAGATATTAGCGCCTTTAAAGCCCTGGACAAAATGAAGCGAGATTTTGTGACCGCATTTACCCACGACTTGCGGACTCCCCTGGCTACGGTAAAGGGGTACATTGAATTGGTACGGATGGATGGCCCCATTACCACCCGTCAAGAAGAAGATTTAGACGGCATTACCCGGGCCGCTAACATGATGAAGGCCCTGATTGAGGATTTGCTGGAGTTAAGCAGGCTGGAGCGCCTGGAAGAACTGGCGCTAGAAAATCTCAATCTTGAAGAAGTGATCCAATTAAGTATTGGGGCCATAAAGCCGCTGGCTGCCTCAAAAGAAATTGATGTGGCGCTAACCGATACCCAAAGCGATTTGATAATTGAAGGCAACCTGGTTTTACTCTCAAGGGCAGTGGGTAATCTGCTGGATAATGCTATCAAATACACCCCATCCGGCGGCAAAGTTCAAATCAGGTTAGACAGTAACAACGGGCAGGCTTTGGTCTCGGTAATTGATAATGGGCCGGGGATTAGACCCAAAGATTTGCCGCGCGTATTTGAGAAATTTTACCGGGCCAGGGCAGAGTTAGATGACGTGCCCGGCACCGGGTTGGGCCTGTCAATTGTAAAGACAATAACCGAGCAGCACGGCGGCGAGATTTGGGTTGAGAGCCAACCCGATACAGGCAGCACATTTACTATTTCTATTCCTACGCTTGAAAATAAAGACGCTGAAACCAAATAAATGGTTTTGTGCAGCTATTTTAACAGTAACGCCCGCCAAATTGGCGGGCGTTTTGATTTTTGCAAACTTTGTCCGGGTTAAGTTTGATCGGTTTCTGTTGAGTGTAACTCTTGTCCCGTTCTAAACTGAAGAGAAGGTTTAAACTCCATCTGCCATAACGCATTTAAGGCCAAAACGCCCAGGGCGGCGGCAATTACATATGCTTCAACCCTGGATGCCTGGGTAACAAAGATGGCAATTAACCCTAGCGCGCCGCCAATTACACTAACCGTTAGCGCTACCGATAGCCGGTCCATCCCCAAACGCATTAAGCGGTGGGTAGTGTGATCAACCCCTCCCCGAAAAAATGATACCCTTCTTCGTGTGCGAGAAATAAACACCAGCGCCGTGTCAAAAATAGGCAAGCCCAAAACAATAATCGGCACCAGCCAGGTGATTTCGGGGGTATTTGAGGCAATCCGAATTTTGATACCCAGAATAGCCAGTAAAAACCCCAAAAACAAAGAGCCGGAGTCGCCCATAAAAATTGTACCTTTGGGTAAAGGCAAATTATATCGAGCAAAACTTAAACTGGCGCCCAGCACCGCCGCGGCCAATATTGAAACAAGCTGCTGCCCATTTAAGATAGCAATAAGCAAAAAGATGGCGCTGGCCGTGGCGCTGGTCATAATGGCAATGCCATCGGCGTTATCTAAATAATTGACTGCGTTTGTGATATACAAAATCCAGCAAGCTGTGATAAGGAAATTGAGAACATCACCCCAAACCCCAATTCTTAATAAAGGCAGTTGCACTCTTGCTCCGGCCAGAAACACAATCACTACCGGTATAAATTGGGCCGTTAACTTTACGTATGCCGGTAAGGCTCGACGATCATCCCACAAGCCTATGGCCGACATTAACGTGCCGGCTATAATAATACTGGCAAACTCGCTTATCCTGAGCGTGTTGCCGACTAAAGATGTGGCAAACAGTATCAACAGCAGCGCGCCAATAGCCGCTGTGTAAATGGCCAGGCCCCCCATTAAAGCTGTCGGTTCCGTGTGGGCGCGGTCGGCTTTAGGAACGGCGATGAACCCTGACTTTATGGCAACCTTTTTGACCAGCGGGGTGCCAACAGAGCCAAAAAACAGGGCTATAATAAATATCAGCATAATAACGGTCATGAATAAAGCGCTCCGAAATTGAGGTTTGGGTGATAGTAAATGAAAGGGGGCAATTACACAAGTTAGAGGGTCTAATTATCTCTGGCGCACCGAAAGCCAACCGTGGGATAGCCATAACCTTCGGCCTGGTGGCGACGGTTGCTTGTGCGGGCCTGGTCCAGGGTGTCGACAAAAGAGCCTCCCCGCACTACCCGACCGCTTCCCTCGCCGCGCCGGTGGGTGGGGCCAACGGGGTCGGTGTCGTCGGCTACGCTGTAGTAATCCACTTTATACCAGTCGAACACCCACTCGCTGACGTTGCCGGTCATATCCATAACGCCCGCCGGGGAAACATCCGACGCAAAGCTGCCGGCTACGGCGGTTTTGCCCAAAGAGGCATCCGCCACGTTGGCCTGGTTGTGCGTGGGGTCGTTGCCCCACGGCCATTGGAGTTTGGCCTTTTTCTCGACATCCCACCCGGCGGCAAGTTCCCATTCGGCCTCGGTGGGCAAACGCTTGCCGCGCCAAATGCAATAGTGATTGGCCTGAGTCCAGGAAACGTTGATAACCGGATAGTTGTCAAAGGCTGGATTGTTGATATAGTAAGCTTCGGTTTGCCCGGCGTTATGAGTTGGGGCGACACATTTGCTTGCGGCGACGCATTGCCAATATTGGCCGACCGTCACCTCGGTCAAGTCTATTTCAAAGGCGGATATGCTGACCGGATGGGCCGGCTGTTCATCGTTTTCCCCCAGGCCGGGAGGGCTGCCCATAGTGAAGGTTGTAGCCGGAATCGCAACCATTTTTTCTGCAACGGGGGTGGGCATTGATGGCAGAGAAGTCGGCGCTGTGGGGGGTGCGGGATCGGCCTTGATTTGCCAAACCAAAATATCTAAGGGACGCAGAGTCCAACCGCGTTGGCCGTCCCACAGTTCAACTTCAAGCCAGCGCCAATCCTCAGTTCGTCCCGTAATATTAAGGACGCCCCCCTCGCCAAAGCGAGCCAGTAACGCAGCCGAATTGTCGGGCGCGGCCCGTGCCAGTACGACCTCCCCTTTAGGCACGGTCAGCCGGTTGGAAGCGCTGGATCGGATGTAAAGAAATGCGCCCAATACCGCTATGGCAACCATTACGGGGATGGCAAAGCAACCAATTGCCATTTGGGTTGTCGGGCGTGGGGCTGGAAAGCGAGTGGATGGCGAGTTGTTTTGCTGTTTGGGTGGTAGGTTCATATGAGCGACGCCGAGAGATTCTAATCTGTTGTTGGCATTTGTTCAAGCGGGAGCAGGGGAATAATGTTTTCCCCGGTATTCCAGCGCAATGGGGCGGGTAGTCCTTCCAAATCCATTCGTATCTTGCATACGTCTATGCAATCGCCGCACAAAATGCATTGACCAAAGCCGCCGCTCATCAGGTCTTTAAAATCCATTTCTCGCGGCGACAGATCCATTGGGCAAACCTGGGTGCAAAGGCCGCAATCTACACAGGCCAAACCGGTATCAAAGGCAATCCGCAACGAGTTTTTTTGGGTGACAACGGTTAGATACATGCCAAAGGGACAGATGCTCTCGCAGAATTTAAAGCCCATTTTGTGCAAAATTGCAAAGCCAATCAGCGCCAAAACGGCAAATGTAATCCAGACCAGGCCGAAATAGGGATGCTGCGGTTTAACCAGCGTAGCCAGGTCAATTACCCAATTCATCACCACCAGGGTAGCCGTCGCCGCAAAGCCCAGGTTGGCTAAAGTCAAAATAAGGGCGCGGCGTTTGTGGCGACGCAGGAAGTTGTTGATTATCATCCCCAGCCGATTGAGCAACCCCCAGGGGCAAATCCAGCCGCACAGCAGCCGCCCAATCAGGTAGTTCTCAAAAAAGTTGATAAAGTACGTGCCAATCCACAAAATAACGACCGCTTGCAGGGCAATCACCATCGAGACCTCATGGCCCAGCAGCCAGTAGCGGTCGTTGGTAAAGTCCAGCTTAAGCCAGTGCAGATACGGCGCCAGTACAAACGAGACTACCACCACCGCCTGCACTACCCAGCGAAATTTGGTGTAAGTAGTGACCGGCTTCCAATGGGCCAGCCGGATTTTAGGGATTTTGGTTTCTCTAAAGGTTGGATAGTTGAAGAAGGTTGGTTTAGCCATATCAAACTGCCGGCGGCCCGCTGACAATAGCTGTAACGGTTAAGACAGCGATGATAACGATAGCCAAAACCACAACGGCAACCATGATAGAGGTTATGTTGTGGCTATCTCCGTCTTTTGACTCCATGAATCCGGCTCCTCTGATTTAGCGCGACGCAGTTGCACAACCAGCAAAATGATGCTGACCAGCGT
>JAJRVO010000504.1 GCA_024277275.1 Chloroflexota bacterium | reverse complement strand
GTAATCAGTAATCAGTAATTGGTAATTGGTAACTGATGATAGGAAAGTGAGTGAGGCAAAATAAATTTTCTCTAAAATCAAAGGATTTTAATCCTTTCGGTCAACTGATAGGTCTGAGTTTTTCCGGGCGAGAACGGGGCTGGAGCCGGTGCGTTTTAGAGGTTACTGAAAAATTGCTAAACCCTCACGGTGTGTTGCACGGCGGCGTTATCTACTCAATGGCAGACACCGGTATGGGGGCCGCCCTATATACCGATTTAGACCGGAATGAGGCTTGCACCACCGTCGAAATTAAAATTGCCTATTTCAAACCGGTAACATCCGGCACGCTAACCTGCGATTCAGAGGTTATCCACCGGGGCAACCGAATTGTCACCTTAGAATCAGAAGTAAAAAGTGATGAACAACTCATCGCTAAAGCAACAGGAACATTTTACATCTTTAGTTAGAGGGGATTGAACGTAGCTTTTCAAAGATACGTCTTTTATTAATTTGCAAAAATACCGGCTCGATTACCTTTTTATTTTGCTCATAATTGTTGTCGGTTCACTGGGGATATTTTTTAGACTGGGCGAAATGCCACCGGCGGCCTTTCCCTGGTCTGATGAGAGCGATGTTGCCTCTGACGCCGTAGCCAGTTTTAGACACGGATTAGAGTTTCACTATCCGGCTCAGTTGGCGGGTGGTCCGGTAGCGGTCTGGCTTGAAACAGGTTGGATAGTTCTATTTGGCAAGAGTTTAACCGGGCTGCGGGTCCTTAATGGGTTAGTCAATCTAACGTCCGTTGTGCTGCTGTATCTGTTAGTGCGACAACTCCCATTTGAGTTTTCGGCTACTTGGCCGTTTCCCGGCCCATCATTTAGCCATTGGTTGGGCCTGACTGCGGCTTTGCTCTTTGCCAACTCAACCTGGATATTGGGGTTGGCTCGGATAGCAACGCCAAACTGGTCCCTGGTGCCGCCGGCAACAACCTTAACATTTTTATTGTTTTGGCTGGCTTTAAAAACCAACCGTCGAGGCTACTTTATCGCTACCGGCGTGATGATGGGTTGGGCCGTTTACAACTACATTCCGGCCTACTTTGTGCCGATTGTCCCGGCTGTTTTTATGTGGCTCATGTGGCGGGGCAAGGGGCAAAAATTGCCGGGGCAAAAATTGCCGGGGCAAAAGTTACCGCACGCGCCTTCACGGTTGTACCTGTTGCCCTTTCCGGTGGCGTTTGTGACGGCCCTGCCCATCCTGACGTTCTTTGCGCTGCACCCCGTTGCCGTTATGCAGCGGGTGGTGCAACTGGCCCACACCAACGAGATATCCGATGCTCGCTTGATGGCGCAAGGTTTTTTCGATACGTTCTCGTCATTTGGAATTTGGCCCAACTGGATTTTGCAAGGCCGGTTCGAGCACGTCGCTTTTGATCCGTTTTTGGCCGTCCTGTTTGTTATCGGTCTGGTCATTGCCTTTAGACGTAGGAAGGATCCGGTTTATCTCTTTTTGCTTATCTGGTGGGTGATTATGATTATGCCCGCCTTTCTCTCTCGCTCGGCCAGTATAGGCTTTATCTTTGAGATGTGGCGTCGGGGGATTGGAGCGCAGCCGGTTTCCTTTATTTTTCCGGCTTTGACCGTTTTAACCGCAGCGCAATGGCTGTTGCAACGTGTCCGGGGAAAACTAGCCCAAACCGAGATTCGTCTTTCGACGGCGCAGGTCGCTATCTTGCCCGCTTTGGTTGTGGTGGCGGTTGTCACCTCAAACGGGCTGAGTTACTGGCTCTATTTTGAGCGATGGGCCAACAGCGGCGTAGTGCCACTCTTTTTTGCGGCGGGGCCGGTTCGGCTGGTAGAGTGGATGGAAGCAAACAGCGACGCCGACACGCTCTTTATCTTTCCTGAGCGGACCAACGTTAGCCCGACAACCCGCCCGGAGCTATTTTCGGTGCGCTACTTGTATGACGGTGAAGGGGTCAACGCTTTCCCACGGGTCAACGAAACCACCCTTGACCGGGAGCTAACCGACCTGTTTGAGCGTCATCAACCGGCGGTAGTCCACCTGATGCTGCATGACCGAATCATTGTCGACCCGAAGGGTTACTTTGAGTACGCGCTCGGCTGGCGCGGTGAGGTTGTGGGTCACAACAAGCAGCCGGATTACAACGTCGCCACGTATCGTTTGTACAGCGACCCGCCGCTAAAAGTGCCGGTCGAGGCCAAAAGAGGGGCGTGGTTTCACACGGTCAATGTCGATTTTGGCGAATCGCTGCGGTTGGTAGGGCAACGCCTTCAACCCGAAACGTTGATGGCAGGGCGGACGTTGGGCGTGGCCCTGCGCTGGACCAAGACAGCCAAAGAGCAGGAATTGGCCGATTATAACGTCAGCCTGGCTCTTTACAACGCCCAGAATGACGAGGTAGCCAGGGCCGACAAGCCGCTTCTGAGCCAGACGGATTACCTGATGACCCGTCACTGGCAGCCCGGCGACGAGTCGACCATTTATTACACGTTATCGCTGCCGCCGGATGCGCCGCCCGGTCACTACGCCTTACGCGCCGTGGCCTACAACTCGCAAACCGG
Source organism: Chloroflexota bacterium (assembly GCA_024277275.1). Taxonomy (GTDB): domain Bacteria; phylum Chloroflexota; class Anaerolineae; order 4572-78; family J111; genus JAJRVO01. The sequence goes on along the minus strand of JAJRVO010000504.1, from coordinate 390 downwards.
CGCGCGCTTGCCGCCCGATGGCGGTCGGACAGATTTGTCCGTTACTTTAACAGAGATACAACTTCAGCCCAACCCGACCCCGCTAGACCCGGCTGCGTTGGTTGTGGCTCAACCCATCGGAGCGCAGGTCATCGATGGCTTGCGATTGGTTGGCGCAGAGAGTTTGGGCGGGGAGGTTCATCGTCCCGGCGACCAATTGCGCGTCACTGCGTTGTGGCAAACAACCGATGCGTTGTCGCAAGATGTGGGGCTGGCGCTGGAGTTGATTGGGCCTGACAACAAACCGACGCCTTTGTTTGAAACGCCGCAACCGTTGATTGCCGATTATCCGGCGACAGCCTGGCCGGTTGGATCCGTTTATCGAACAAGTTACAAGGCGTTTCTTCCGCC
>JAJRVO010000503.1 GCA_024277275.1 Chloroflexota bacterium | reverse complement strand
TACTTTTGCCTCTTCGCTCAGCGCTCCAAAGCTCATATCGCTGACAAAAATTGGGATTTCAAGGCGCAGGGGCCGGCGGGCGTTAGGGCCAACAATCAGTTCCGTCCCCACTTCCGCATCGTCCATCAGAGGCCGGCGGGCCAGTTGGGCGGTGATAATGTTGATATCGTCCCAGCGGGGCAACTCGGTCAGCGAAACCCCCATGGCCGACACCGGGCCGTGGTGTCCAATCTTTAGCCCCTTTTTTGCCAGCGTGCGAATATACCGGTTGTGCGGTTCATCAGGCGTGCCGTGGATGTCGGCGTAAAGCCCCAGGTATTGGTCTCGGTTGTAGGGTTGGGGATAGTCGATCCGCCAGGCGACGATTTCGTCTTCATCCACGTAAACGGCATCGTCATCCAGGTCGATCCGGGCGTTGAATTTGTGCAGACATTCGCTGTTGTTGTACTCGCTAACCCCCGTGTCGTAGCGATAGTCCCAGTTGTGAACGCCACAAATAATATTGTGCCCGACAATTTTTCCATCGGCCATCAACGCGCTCCGGTGTCGGCAGCGACCATAAAGCACAGATACCCGGTCGTCATAGCGAATAACCACCAAATCAACCCCGGCTACCAGGGCGTAGGCCGGTTTGCGGTCCTTCAAAGCGCTCCACTTAGTAACGCTGACTTTTTTTATGGTTGGGGAAGGTGTCGGCATTTGTATCTCCTATGAAACCAATGAACAATTAACAATGAGCAATGAACAAAAATCACCCCTGCACCGCTGCACCCTTGCACCCCTGCTGTTGGGTTTCATCAGGTGCGTGTGAAGCCCCGCTTCATAGGCGGCTCCTTTACAGAATGTAACTAACGTAGTCGAATAATCTCACTCTCAGCAAAAAGATGCTCCACCTCAAGAGCCAAAGCAGGCTCGGCATAAAGCGATGGGGGGACGCTAATATCGGCCAGGTAAAGCTCGCCGACGCAAGATTGAACGCCCGTAGCGCGTAGCCCTTCTTTGGGCAGGGCCAGGGTCATTGTGGCCGTAGCCTGAATCGTCGGGTCGAAAACCGTGCCGGAGGTCGTATCTACCCCGGAAGGCGCGTCGAGGGCCAAAACGGGAGCATCTTGAGCGTTGGCCCACCGAATCAAATCGGCGGCAGGGCCGCGTGGCGCGCCTTTTAGGTTGTAACCGATGACCCCATCCACAATCAAATCGGCGCTCTCAACCTTGCCGATGGCTTGGGCTTGCTCTACGGGAACTTGCATCCGGCGCAAAATATCCAGTTGATGGGCCGGGACGGGGGTAAAATTTTCATCTGGTTTGGTCACAAAGACCTGCACGTTGGCTCCCCAATTGTGCAACCGGCGAGCGCAGACCAGCGCCCCGCCGCCATTGCCTCCCGTGCCGGCCAAAACAATCACTTTCTTGCTCGTTGGGTTGCCATCAAAAAAACGAACTTGCGCCAGATGAGCCAGGTTCCGTCCGGCATTCTCCATCATCTGGATCGGTTCGATCCGGTAATCCTCGATCATAGCCCGGTCTACCTCAATCATCTGCTCGGTGGTGAGGTAGGGTATATTGTTTGGGTAAAAGGGTATGTTCATAGGTTTGGTAATTAGTATCTTAGCAATTGAGTTTTTGTTTTTTCGGCAAGAAAATTTTGTGTAACCGGGGAGTAGGGAGTAGGAAGTAGGGAGTAAGATTTTTCCCGTACTTCCTACTCCCTACTCCCTACTCCCGCCTCCTTTTTGGTTCTGGCTCGCCCAGGTTAGGAGATTTGGAGATTGGGAGGCTGGAAATTGTCAAAATACAGAAATCTCCAATCTCTTAATCCCCTATCTCATCAAAGCTGCCCCGGCTTGCTGCGCGATACGCAAAAAAGCGAGCAACTTTTCGCCAGGATCATCGGCTGTCACCAGCGACTCGTACATCATTACCGCGCCGGTAAAGCTCTCGGTGCGCCAGGCGGCGTCGTCCGGCAAGGGAGCGCTTGTTAGGCCATCGGGCGTGGGATAGGCGGTGATGTAAAAGTAAGGTTCGGAGATGCCTTCATCGCCGGGAACAAAACCAAAGTTCATTTGTTCATCGGCATACTCTTCATTATCGGGGTCTTGCCCCGGCACAAGTCTACCGGAGAACCAGAGCAGCGCCAGGTCAAAATGATGCGGCCAAAGCTGGACGGGGCCGGTTTCCTGGCGCAGTTCGCCCTTAAATTGCCTAAAGAGGGCGTCAATCTGAGAGAATGTCCGCCATAATCGCTCTACGGCGGCAGTATCGTAAGCGCCGGGTGTTGTGTCGCTAAAAAGAGCGCGGTCAATTTTGGGCTGGATGCCAAAGCTGTTTAGCGCGGCCAAAGATTCCTCGCAAAATGTATTGACCGATTGCCCCCGCAGCGGCTTTTGCCACTGTTCGCCCCGGCTGGTGGAAATGACCAGTTTGTGGCCGGTCAGGTCCAGCAGCATCTCAAATGTAACTGAACCGGAGGGGATAGAGGTAGTGGTTAACCCGGTAGTCGCCGCCCGCAAGCTGACGTGCCACCAATGCTTTTGCCGGGGGGTCAACGCCCGTCGGATTTTGCCCATAACCTGGGCATAACCCCGAATTGTGTCGCGGGTGGGTTGCCAGTCGGTTAGCGACAAGGCGGGAAATTTGTTTTTAGACATAAACGCCTCCAATAGCAATCTAATCCAAAATTCAAAATCTAAAATGGTTTGCCGTAAATTCAAGTGAGAGGTTGGGTTGAACCTGCGGTGAAACCCAACACAATCGGTTCTAAATTGTCGGGTTTCGTGCCTCAACCCGACCTACCCATTGCTAATCCAAAATCTAAAATCTAAAATCTAAAATCCAAAATCTAAAATCCAAAATCTAAAATCGGTTTACGTTTGGGTCGGGTCGGTCAAAATTTCTACAATGGCCGGGCCATCGCAGTTAAGACCGGACTCAATGGCCGCCGCAACCTCATCCGGTTTGGTGACCCGGAAGCCGTGGCCGCCGCACAGTTGGGCGTATTCTGCAAAGTTGGGGTTGTGCAAACTGGTTTGCCACACGGGGAATTTGCCGGCTCGCTGCTCTTTAGAAATTTTGCCCAACTCGTCGTTGTTGAGCAGAATGTGACAGATGGGCATATCGTACTTAACAGCCGTGGTAAAATCGGCCAGGTATTGCCCAAAGCCGCCATCGCCGGAGATGGAGATAATTTTACGCCGGTGGCCTTCGGCGGTCCAGGCCCCCATTGCCGCCGGAAAGGCAAAACCAATGCTGCCCAAATAGCCGGACATCAGCACGCTCTGATTTTTGCACTCAAAGAAACGGCCAAAGCTGTAGGTATTATTTCCCACGTCGACACAGATGACGGCGTCTTCTGGAAGCGACTCTGAAAGGTGTTTGAAAACCAGAGCCGGGTGCATCCGCCCCTGGTTGTCTAAATGCCCAACGTGCTTCTCTTTTTCGCCGCGCCAGTAGGCCCACCGTTTGGCAATGTCCTCTTTAACCTGGGGACGCTCTGCTTTATTTACTCGCTCTCGGAAGCATTTGAGCGTGGCCCCAATTTCGCCCCAAAGAGGGACAGTCACCGGGCGGAATTTACCCAGAGTCATACGGTCAATGTCAACCTGGATGGTTTTCTTTTTGATGGAAATGCCGGTGTGATTAGAGAAGGACGCCCCCAGCACAATCAGCAAATCGCTGCGCCCCATCATGCTGCTGCCGACCGGGGTTCCGCTGCGACCCAACACGCCGCAGCCCAGCGGGTGATGGTCGGAAATGATGCCTTTGCCTTTGAAGGTAGTGATGATGGCCGCGTCAATCATCTCGGCAAATTGGATGATTTCTTCTCCGTGATAACGCGCCCCGTGTCCAACAATAATGGAGGGGCGTTGGGCGGCGTTAATCAGTTCAATGGCCTCGTTTAACTCTGCTTCCGGGGGGGTGATTTGGATAGTCGAGACACGCCCGTGTTGGGGCGCGTCCGGCATCGGGTTAAGAGCCGGAGCCTCCTGCACCTCGTTGGGGAGAATCAGGTGGGCCACACCCTGCTCGATAACAGCGTGTTTGAGGGCCAGGGCCATTAAATCGCCGGCGTTTTTGTTGGTCAGCACGGTTTGCCCCCAGGCGCGCACAGCATCAAAAGCGGCGTACAAATCGACCTCTTGGAACGCGCCCGGCCCCAAAACCTGGGTGTCGACCTGCCCGCTCAGGGCCAATACGGGAGCGCGGTCTACTTTGGCGTCCCACAGGCCGGTCAACATGTTAGTGCTGCCCGGCCCGGCGATGCCAAAGCAAGCCGCCGGACGGCCGGTCAATTTACCGTAGGCCGTGGCTGCAAAAGAGGCGGCTCCCTCGTGGCGAACCCCAAAATAGCGCAGGCGACCCGCTTCTTCGGCCCGGCGCATCGCGTCGGCAAAACCCAGGTTGCTGTGTCCGACTATGCCGAACACGGTATCTACGCCCCAATCGGTCATGACCTGCACCATCTGGTCGGAGATGGTGGGTTGGTGTTCGAGTTCCTCAACTTGGATGTAGATGCCGTCTTCTCTCACCTCAACCGAAAATGGCGTGACGCAGTCGCCGTAACCTTCGGGGGGATCGCCGGTTTTGGGGTCGTACTCGTAACCGTGCCAGGGGCAGATAAGCCATTCTCCATC